>NZ_JBQKIK010000040.1:0-20060 GCF_052117805.1 Bilifractor sp. LCP21S3_F8
AAAGACGATAAGGTTGATAGGGCAGAGGTGGAAGTGCCGTAAGGCATGGAGCTGACTGTTACTAATCGGTCGAGGGTTTGACCTGAAGCATAAGTTGGAACGGAAGGAGGGGATCCGGAGACGGATTCCCGGGAAGAGTTTGTGTGTTCAGTTTTGAAGGTATGTATGAAAATCTATACAGATAATCCGCCGATCATTTGTTATTGCAGATGATCGGCTTTTTTGGGTTTGCCAGAAAACGTCAGAGGTATTAGACTAATACCAAAAGACAAATCAGAATGAAAATAATGAAAAGATACATCAGAATGGAAAGAATGAAAATAATGAAAAGATACATCAGAATGGAAATGATGAAAACATACATTTGGAGGTATTGATCTTGGGCTGCAGGATTCTTGTATACTGGAAAATAACAGAGGAGCAAAAGCGGAAAATCCGGACAATCGCAAACAGACATGGCTGCGAGACCATTTTTGTTACGGATCCGCGGGAGGCTGAAGAGGAGGCAAAGAGTGCGGACGTCATGTTCGGGGCGGATCCGGGACCGTTGCATGCGGCCGGGAATCTGAAGTGGTTTTGTACCTGCTGGGCAGGAGTGAATCATTATCTCCAGGAGGGCGTTCTTCCAAACAGCACCTGCTTGCTGTCCAATTCTTCAGGGGCATATGGGGTCTCCATCTCCGAACACATCATTATGACAGCGTTGATTTTGATGCGCCGGTTTGAGGCTTATGAGAAAATAATGAAGAATACCGCAGTGCAAGAATGGCGCCACGACATTCCGATGTATTCTCTGTGCGGAAGCCGGATTACCGCTCTCGGAACCGGCGATATCGGAAGCACCTTTGCTAAGCGTGTGAGGAGCTTTGATCCAAAATCGGTTATCGGGATTAGTCGCAGTGGAAGACAATTAAAGGAATATGATAAGGTCCTTCGGGTGACAGAGCTGGATTCTGTGCTTCCGCAGACAGACCTTCTCGTCATGAGCCTTCCGGAGACCCCGGAGACAATTGGAATCTTGAACAGAGACAGAATCGCGCTTCTTCCGGAAGATGCTTTTGTGGTCAATGTGGGGAGAGGAAGCGCGATTGATGAGAAAGCACTCACAGACGCTTTGAACGAGGGAAAACTTGCCGGAGCAGCGCTGGATGTCATGCAGACGGAACCTGTGCCGGCAGATAGCCCGCTGCGCACTGCGAAAAATATCCTGCTGACACCGCACTGCGCCGGTCAGATGACACTGGATTATACGCGCGAAAAGAGTGTGGAAATGTTCTGTGAAGATCTGGAGAATTATCTGAGCGGAAAAGCGCTGGTCTATGGTGTCAGCAAAGAAAGAGGATACTGATGCATTTTCCGGTAAGCGGTCAGATGTAAAGATAATGGAGAAGGATACGATAAATATCCGGGCGTATATTCAGAATGTGCCGGAGACATCGGAGGCAGGGTGAACGATAGTGGGGCGTACTTATATTGCGATCGATTTAAAATCCTTTTACGCATCAGTGGAATGTCAGGAGCGTGGACTTGATCCGCTCAGAACAAATCTGGTAGTTGCTGATGTTTCGCGCACGGAGAAGACGATCTGCCTTGCGGTATCTCCTGCGCTGAAGGCATATGGAATTCCAGGGCGTGCCCGGCTTTTTGAAGTTGTTCAGCGGGTCGGTGAGATAAACCGAGAGCGGATCCGGAGAGCGCCGGGAAATGTTTTTTCCGGGGCATCGTCTGATGCGGAGGAGCTGAAGCAGAACCCGGCTCTGGAAGTGTCTTATATCGCGGCCGTTCCCCGGATGGCGTATTATATAAAGTACAGCACACGGATTTATCAGATCTATCTGAAATACATTGCGCCGGAAGATATTCACGTATATTCGATCGACGAGGTCTTCATCGATGCGACGGATTATCTTAAAACTTATGGAATGACGGCACATGAACTCGCAATCACGATGATTCGTGATGTGCTGAAGGAGACCGGTATTACGGCAACGGCAGGCATCGGGACCAACCTTTATCTGGCGAAGATTGCGATGGATATCGTCGCGAAGCACGCGGAAGCCGACGCGGACGGCGTGCGGATTGCGGAGCTGGATGAGATGAGCTACCGCAGACAGCTCTGGACGCACCGGCCGCTTACCGATTTCTGGAGAGTTGGCAGGGGTTATGCGAAGAAGCTTGAAGAATACGGCATGTACACGATGGGAGATATTGCCCGCTGTTCGGTCGGCGGAGCAAATGATCTCTGCAATGAGGAATTGCTGTATAAGCTTTTCGGTGTCAATGCAGAGCTTCTGATCGACCATGCTTGGGGATACGAGCCGTGCACCATAGATCTGATCAAAAAATACAGACCGGAAAGTAATTCCGTCAGTTCCGGACAGGTGCTGATGTCACCTTACAGCTTCGAGAAGGCTGCGGTTGTGGTACAGGAAATGGCGGACGTTATGGCGCTGGATCTGGTCGGCAAAAGGATGGTAACCGATCAGGTTACGCTGACAATCGGATACGATAAGGAAAGTCTGGAAGATCCGGAGATACGAAAGAAATATCGTGGCGCTGTCAGCCGTGATCACTATGGGAGAAGGATTCCGCAGCATGCACATGGTTCCGCGAAGCTGTCCGGCGCAACTTCTTCGGGCAATGAGATTACGCATGCAGCGATGGAAATTTACCGAAGGACGGTCGATCCGTCTCTGCTGATCCGGCGGATCACCATTTCTCTGGAACATGTAATTCCGGAGGATGAGGTGCCGGATACAAGCTACGAACAGATGGATCTTTTTACGGATTACCATTCGCTTGAGGCGAAGAAAGAAAAAGAAAAAAAGAAGTTTGATAAGGAGAGACGCATGCAGGAGGCAATGATCTCGATCCGTGAGCGGTTCGGAAGTGACGCGGTTATTCGCGGGCTGAATCTCCGGGAGGGCGCAACCGGACTTGACCGGTCAAAGCAGATCGGAGGGCATAAGGCATAATCCTCAGGAATCGGGAGCATAGACATGAATCATGGGAAACGAGATAAAACACGCTGCGCGAGTTTTATCTCGCTATCGCGACGCTCGCCGCACACGAATACTTCGCATTCGGCTGTGGCTCACTGTTCGCGTAAATCAGAGTAAATAAGGTATGGACCATGAGAAAAGATCGGAGGGCACAAGGCATGAACAAGGAGAAAGAGGAGCCTGAAGTGCAGAATAGAATGAAATCGGGATCTGCAGTGGGAAAAGAGAGAAGTTCGTTCCCTTATGAGGACATCGTTAATCTGCCGCACCCGGTTTCGCGATATCATGTGCCGATGCCGCTCATTCAGCGTGCGGCGCAATTTGCGCCCTTCGCCGCGCTCACCGGATATGATGAGGCGATAGAGGAGACCGGCAGACAGACGGATGACAGAGTTGCACTTTCCGAGAGCGAGATCGCGATTCTGAACCGGAAACTGCAGATTCTGGAGCAGATCCTGAACCGCAGGCCGGAGGTTACGATTACTTATTTTGTGCCGGATTTGCGGAAAAAAGGTGGCTCGTATCACACCGTTAGCGGATCTGTTAAAAAAATTGATTCACAGAATCAGCGGATCGTGATGCGTTCCGGGGAAGTGATTTCTATGGACCGGCTGATCGCCATAGAGGGAGATATTTCCTGGGATGGTTCTGCCTGATCAGTATTTGTGAAAAAACAGCCAGCAGGCGTTGAACTTTTCTTCTCAAGTTGCAGTTAGTTACCTCTTTTCGTCGAAAAAACATTTACATAATATTAATTTAAAAATGACCCGGAGTATCGGGACGGCGGGTCATACAAAAAACCAAAATGTAAAGGCAAACCCTGTGGATTCCGTAATGAGAAGAATCCACAGGGTTTTTCTATGTTTACACATACAGACGACGGGGCTGTTTTTTTTACTTTTTATTTACCTGCACAAGATAACGGAATTAACGAGGTACGAATAAAATGGAAAAGAACAAAAAAATTAAAATTATTCAGGAAAGCAAGAGAATTAAAAATGGCAGGAATTACATTATCTCACATTTCGAAAACCTACCGCAACGGATTCCAGGCGGTCAAGGATTTTAATCTGGAGATCGGAGACCACGAATTCATTGTATTTGTCGGTCCTTCCGGCTGCGGAAAATCTACAATGCTGCGCATGATCGCCGGGCTGGAGGATATCTCCGAGGGAGAACTCTGGATTGGAAACCGCCTTATGAACAGTGTGGATCCCGGAAAGAGAAATCTGGCGATGGTTTTTCAGAACTACGCGCTCTATCCGAACATGACGGTATACCAGAACCTGGCATTCGGACTAAAGGCTCATAAGGTGGAAAAATCAGAGATTGAACGCAGAATTCAGAAGGCATCCACGATGCTTGAGATCAAGAGCCTTCTGGACCGAAAACCTGCACAGCTGTCCGGAGGACAGATGCAGCGTGTGGCAATCGGAAGCGCGATTGTACGGGATGCAGATGCATATCTGTTTGATGAACCCCTGTCCAATCTGGACGCGAAGCTTCGGACACAGATGCGTGTCGATCTGAAAAAAATATATGACAAGCTCGGCTCAACCGTTATCTATGTCACACATGATCAGGTGGAGGCGATGACACTGGCGACGAGAATCGTTGTCATGAGAGACGGAATGGTACAGCAGGTGGGAACACCGAGGCAGATATATGAGAAGCCGGTGAACCGGTTTGTCGCAGGCTTTCTTGGATTGCCGCAGATGAACTTTCTGAACGCCACCGTGGAAATGGAAGAGGGACGGGCATTCCTGAATACCGGGGACTTCAGAATTCCTCTCCCGCAGAGATTTTATCGCAGTCTGACGGAGGGAATGACAGAAGGTACTAAGGTGGAGATCGGAATCCGACCGGAAGATCTGATGACGGAGGGAGAACCTTCTTATGCAATCCCGTTTGAAATTGAGATGATAGAAAACCTCGGCTCTCATTTTTATCTGCACGGATTTGCGGGCAGTCAGAGCACAACCGTGAAGCTTGAGAGCTATGATCCGAAGCGCAGAGACAGACAGATGAAGCTATACATTGATCCGGAGAAGATGCACCTGTTCGACAAGGGAACGGGAGAGTCGATCGAAGAATTTCTGCTGGGAAGCGGAAGGAGATAAGCAGTGACGATGAAGAAGAAACAGCATACGTGCTGTATACAGGATACACAGATAATACAGGATACACAGAAGATACAGGTTACGCAGAAGATACGGGCTACGGAGAAGATACAGACTACACAGAAGATACAGGGAAACGGAGGTGCTGAACAATGACAGGAACCGGACAGGTAAAGAAAAAGGCGGGACCTTACTGTTATCTGATTCCCTCCGCGATCATATTTGGAATTTTCCTTTTCTATCCCTTTGTAAAGACGATTTACCTTAGCCTTTATAAGACCAACAAGCTGGGACAGGCAAAGCTCTTCGTCGGATTTGGCAATTACAAGGATCTGCTTACCAGCGCCAGCTTTGCAAATTCACTGGCAGTAACCGCAATCTTTGTTGTGATCGTTGTGATCGGAGGAATGCTGCTGGGACTGATCGGCGCGGTGCTTTGCAACAAGACATTTCCGGGCATACGGTTCTTCTCAACAGCATATGCGCTTCCGATGTCCATTGCATCGAGCTCGGCTGCGCTGATCTTCCGGATCATGCTTGACCCGACCATCGGAATTGTCAATAAGCTCGCGCACACGAACATCAACTGGCTGAATGATCCGAAATACGCTCTCGTGTGTGTGGCAGTGCTGACAGCCTGGCTGAACAGCGGAATCAATTTCCTGTATTTCAGCGCGGGACTTGCCAATATCGATGAGGAAATTTATGAGCGGGCATCGATCGACGGCGCGGGTCCGGTGCGGCAGTTTTTCCAGCTGACACTTCCAGGACTTCGGCCGATCATGTTCTACACAATCGTCGTGAATATCATCCAGGCCTTCCAGTCCTTCGGTCAGGTAAAGATCCTGACGCAGGGCGGACCAGGAGAATCAACCAACCTGATTGTCTATTCGATCTACCGGGACGCTTTCTTCAATTTCCGATTCGGCAGCGCGGCGGCGGAATCAGTTGTACTCTTTCTGATCATCATGGTACTTACCCTGCTGATGTTCCGCGCAGAGAAAAAAGGAGGTAAAACACGTTGAACAATACAGATGGATGCATTTCGCTTGCGCCGCAGGAAATTGAGGCGATGCGGGAGGAAAGTATCAGATTAAACAAAAAAGCAATCCGGGTTAAGAAGGGGAGGAAGGCAGCACGGCTGATCATCAATATCGTCGTGACATTCATCATTCTGCTTCCGCTGCTCTACGCGGTAAGTATCGCGTTTATGCCTTCGTCGGATCTTTATACCATGAATCTGAATCTGATTCCGAAACATCCGACACTTGAAAATTTCCATCAGGCACTCAGCAAAATCCCTCTGATCCGGTTCATCATAAATTCGTTCCTTGTAGCGGGCCTGATCACGCTCGGACAGATCATTTCCTGTTCCCTTGCTGCTTTTTCGTTCTCCTTCCTGGAGTTTAAGGGGAAGAAAATCCTGTTCATGCTCGTTATGGCAACGATGATGGTGCCGGGAGAGGCGACAATCATTTCCAACTATCTGACCGTTGGACAATGGGGCTGGCTGAACACGTACCGGGTTTTGATCATACCTTATCTGACTAGTGCGATGGGCATCTTCCTCTTCCGGCAGTTTTATCAGTCTTTTCCGATCTCGGTGTATGAGGCGGCGAAAATTGACGGCTGTTCCAACCTGCGTTTCATCTTCAGGATTCTGCTTCCCCTGACAAAGGCGGCAATCGGAGCAATGGCGGTATATACCTTCATCAACGCATGGAATATGTATATGTGGCCGCTGCTTGTAACCGGAGATGAGTCCATGAGAACGGTTCAGATCGGACTGAGCATGCTGAACAGCGTAGATTCCCAGTCGATCACGATGATGATCGCCGGCGTAGTCATGATTATTCTGCCTTCGATTTCAATCTTCATTATCGGACAGAAACAGCTGATCCGCGGTATGTTCTCCGGAGCGGTAAAAGGCTGACCGCTGATTCTTCATCTGCTTTTTCAAGGGTCATAACCGCCGGAAAAGGCGGATGACATATATCACTCATTTTTTTACATTAGGAGGAAAATATGAAAAAAAGGTTACTGACACTAACTGCCGCTGCACTCGCGGCAACTATGGTATTCGGCGCATGCGGATCCAGTACCGGAAGCTCTTCTTCTGAGTCTTCCGCCGCATCGCAGGAGAGCACAGAGCAGGCAGCAAGTACAGATACCGCGGAACAGACCACGACGGCTGCTGCAGATTCTGCGTCATCTGCGGCATCAGACGGAAGCACAGCAAGCTCTTCCGGCAAGACGACCATCACCTTCTGGCATTCCATGGGCGGTGTAAACGGAGATGCGCTTACACATCTGGTAGATCAGTACAATAAAGAAAATAAAGATAATATCTATGTAGACGCAGAGTATCAGGGTGAATACGATGATACCATCAATAAGCTGAAGAGCGCGCAGATCGGAAACATGGGTGCGGACCTTGTTCAGGTATATGAGATCGGAACCCGTTTCATGATTGATTCCGGATGGGTTGTTCTGATGCAGGATCTGATTGATGAGGACGGATGGGATGAGTCTCAGCTGGAGCCGAATATTGCGGCTTACTATACGGTAGACAACAAGCTTTATTCCATGCCATTTAACTCCTCTACCCCGATCATGTACTACAATAAGGATATGTTCGAAAAGGCAGGCATCACAGACATCCCGGATTCTCTTCCGAAGATCGATGCGATCGCAAACGATCTGGTACAGAAGGGCGGAGCCGGTGAGGCAATTTCCATGGGAATCTATGGATGGTTCTTCGAGCAGTTCCTCTGCAAGCAGGGCGCAAACTATGTAGACAACGATAACGGACGCACCGAGGCTGCGACAAAGGTTGAATTCGACAGCAACGGCGCCTGTGAGAAGATTCTCTCCCAGTGGAAAAAGATGTATGATGACGGCACCGCACCGAACGTAGGACGCGGCGGAGATTCCGGTCTTGCTGATTTCACAGCCGGAAAGAGCGCGATCACTCTCGGATCTACCGCTTCTCTTGCGCAGATTTTGCAGGATGTAAACGGCAAGTTTGAGGTAGGAACCGCTTACTTCCCGAAGGTAAGTGACGATGATCAGGGCGGCGTTTCCATCGGTGGCGCTTCTCTGTGGGCACTTGATAACGGTGACAAGGCGAAGCAGCAGGCAGTATGGAAATTTGTGAAATTCCTTGTTTCACCGGAAAGCCAGGCATACTGGGCAGCACAGACCGGTTACTTCCCGGTTACAACAGCTGCGCATGACGAGCAGACATTCAAGGATAATATCGCAAAATATCCGCAGTTCCAGACAGCTATCGATCAGCTGCATGATTCCAAGCCTGAGTACGCAGGTGCTCTGATGAGCGTCTTCCCGGAGGCAAGACAGGATGTAGAATCCGGAATTGAGAACATGCTGAATACGAATCAGGATCCGGCAGAAGCAACAAAGAGCATCGCGGACAGCATCAACAAGGCTATCGAGGATTACAACGTAGTAAACAGCTGATATCTTCTGGCGTCCTGAGGCAGGAGATGCCGTCCGAATGGCGGCTCCGGAAATGATACGCATCAGAAAGAAGAAATAGAACTCCATGACAGGCAGGCCTGAAGGGCACCGGTCATGGAGTTTTTTTATATAATTGTTCGGCAATCTCGGCATCCGGAGTTTGGCAATTTTGTGAATTTCGTTTTCGTAATTTGGTTGCTTTTGTATCGATAATTTCATTAATTTTGTTTTGTAAATTTGCGAAAATTTGGTTCACGAAGTGGTTGACTGCCATGAGATACAAGAGTAAAATATGCTTTGCTACATAGTTAACAGTGTTAATAATTGTCGTCGATAAATATTATCATTGCCAATAATTGCACCGGCCAACTATTTATCTGTTTCATACATGCACTTGCTTTCAGATGAGCATTGTTTCATATAGAGAACCGCGGATAATGGCGTTTTCACAGTTTATGCAGAGCGCTTACAGATCATAACCGGATATAAAGCATTGTATGTAAGCAGCAGGGATTGAAGGCTGTACAGCCGTATTCGAGGAAAGGAGTAAAGGATGGATCAGCTGGAGGAGGAATTGATTAACGCCATGCATCAGTTTCGTAAGATGCGCCCCGTTTTCTGTTTTTCAGGAATCAGCAGGGGCAAAATCATTGTCGTAGGAACAGCGTGGCAGATTTATAACAGCAGAGAGGATCACAAGGTGCGTGTGAGTGATATTGTTTCACGAATAGGAATGCCGGCGCCCGGTGTATCGCGCATCCTGAAGGGCCTTGAAGAAGAAGGAATCCTAAGACGGAGTCTGGATCCGAATGACAGACGCACAACACTGGTTTCCTTCACCGACAGGGGTCTGAGCGAGATACAGAAAAATATCCGTTCAATTGAGAAAGCTCTTCATGAAATTATTGAGGGTATGGGAGAAGAAAAAGTCCGGACGCTCTGCTGTCTGCTGAACGAGCTGTACGCACAGACGGAATCGGTTTTTTCAAAATCTGACTGGAAAACGGAAAGGGAGAATTCATGAGACATATTTTCGGAAATCTGAAGAAGTACTGGAAATCGGTGCTGATTCTTGCTGTGCTGCTGATTGTTCAGGGCTTTTGCGAGATGTCTATGCCGCAGTACACGCAGAATATTATCGATGTCGGAATCCAGAATAAGGGAATTGAGCACATTCTTCCCGCCAGAATCACGGCGGACGAATACGACGAGGCGCAGATCTTCATGGACGGGGATCAGCGGAAGGAGTGGCAGGCATCGTATGTTGAAGACGGAGAGAACTATGCGATCAGAGATCTCGGAAAAGAGGAGTGGAAGAAGCTTGATAAGGACCTTCTGACTCCCGTGGTCATGGCTTATCAGCTTGGGCATATGAGTGAGGAAGCTTTCCGTGATATGGTTAAAAAACAGGCTGAATCGGCACCCTTGGCTGCAGGGCAGACGGATGCGATGATCGGTGCGGATAGCCAGGTGACCGGCACGGATGCGATGGCCGGCGCGAATGGCCAGGCGACCGGCCCGGATGCGATGACCGGCGCGAATGTACAGGCGAACAGTACGGATGCGATGACCGGCGCGAATGGCCAGGCAGATGCTGCGGATGCGATGGCTGCCGCGGAGAGTCAGATCGATTCTATGTCTGCGGAAGAGCTTGCCAAGGCATTTCATCTGGATGTACATATCTTCGAGGCGAAGGATGAGAATGGCAGGAAAGCCACATATGTTGATGTGAGACCAGCAATCCGTAAGATGATAGAAAGCGGACAGATGACAGACGATCAGATTTCCGGGATGAGAGAGGAGATCAGCAGTGCCATCAGCAAAACAGGTGAACAGACAATGAAAGCCATGGCGATCCGCTATGCGGCAGATGCGGATCAGAAAGCCGGTGTGGATGTGAACAGCCAGCAGAAGCACTATCTCTGGATCAGCGGAGGGAAAATGATGCTGATCGCGCTTCTGATGGGACTTGCCGCGATCGCAGTCTCCTTTTTCGCTTCAAGGGTCGGCGCAGGGGTCGGCCGGGATCTGCGGTATCAGGTGTTCCACAACGTCATCGGATATTCCAGCGCAGAGATGGAAAAATTCCAGACATCATCTCTTATCACCAGGGCGACAAATGATGTGCAGCAGGTGCAGATGGTGACGACTATGCTGCTTCGTATGGTTCTGTACGCGCCCGTACTTGCGGTATGGGGTGTCGTAAAGGTTTACCAGTCTCATGCGAAGATGAGCTGGGTGATTGCGCTTGGAATTGCGGTCATCGTGGGAATCATCCTTGTTCTGGTCATGCTTGCCATGCCGAAATTCAAAATTATGCAGAAACTGATTGACCGTCTGAATCTGGTGTCCAGGGAGATCCTGACGGGGCTCATGGTTGTACGGGCATTCGGAAGAGAAAAAACAGAGGAGGAACGGTTTGACAAGGCCAATATCGATCTGATGCGTACGCAGCTGTTCACAAACCGTGTGATGACCTTTATGATGCCGTCCATGATGTTTGTGATGAGCGGGCTCAGCGTACTGATCACCTGGGTCGCTGCGCATCGTGTGGATGCCGGCACGCTTCAGGTCGGAGCCATGACATCCTTTATCACCTATGCGATGATTATCATATCCTCCTTTATGATACTGACTGCGATGTCCATCATACTTCCGAGGGCAGGCGTAGCGGCGGACCGGATTCATGAAGTAATTGCCACAAAACCTTCTATCGTGAACCCGGAACATGAGGAGAAGCCGGAGAGCAAAAAGGGCGTGATCCGCTTTGATCATGTAAGCTTCCGCTATCCCGGCTCGGAGCTGGATGCCCTGACGGATATTTCCTTCACGGCGGAGCCGGGAAAAACTACGGCAATCATCGGAAGTACCGGTTCGGGAAAGAGTACGCTCGTGAATCTGATTCCGCGGTTCTATGATGTAACAGGCGGATCTGTCACGATAGACGGGGTTGATATCCGTTCCATGAATCTTCATGAACTGCGGGAAGAGATCGGATTTGTACCGCAGAAGGGGACCCTGTTCTCCGGGACGATTGCCTCCAACATCCGTTTCGGACGCCCGGATGCATCGGACGAAGAGGTCAGACGCGCAGCGAAGATCGCACAGGCTGACGACTTCATCGAGGAAAAAGAAGATGCCTATAACAGCTTCATATCACAGGGCGGAAGCAATGTATCGGGAGGGCAGAAGCAGCGGCTCTCGATTGCGCGGGCGATCGCGAAGAAGCCTCTGGCGCTCGTTTTTGATGACAGCTTTTCAGCTCTTGATATGAAAACAGATGCGAAGCTCAGAGAGGAGCTGTCACGGGAAGAAAAGGATGCGACAAAAATCATTGTCGCACAGAGAGTCAGCACGATTCTGAATGCAGATCAGATCCTTGTTCTGGATGAGGGAAAAGTGGCAGGACTCGGTACACATGATGAGCTGCTGGACAATTGCGAGGTTTACAGACAGATTGCTGCTTCACAGCTTTCACAGAAGGAACTGGAGGGGACGCGCCATGCAAAATAACAAAAATCAGAATCTGCGGGGATTCGGGAAAAATCAGAGACAGCAGGAAGAGATGAACGCAGATGCGGAGAAGCGGGCGCGGGATAAGCAGCTGGAAGAGTATCGCAAAAAACAGAAAATGTCCAGGCCAATCGGACACGGCCCCGGTCGTAACCAGGTTGCAGAAAAACCGAAGAATTTCAAGGCATCCTTTGGAAAGCTGATGCGTTACATCGGGCGCTACCGGATTGCGGTTATCCTTGTCATGATTGTTGCGGTACTTTCGACGATCTTCAATGTCCTTGGACCGAAGATCATGGGAAATGCGACAACCGAGCTGGCGGAAGGACTGATGCGTAAAATCCAGGGAACCGGCGGAATTGATTTTGAAAAGATCGGAAAAATTCTGATCTTTACACTTGCCCTGTATCTCGCATCTGCCGGATTCAGCTTTATTCAGGGATGGATCATGACGTCAGTCAGCCAGAAGGTTGCCTATCGCATGCGCCGTGAAATCTCTGAAAAGATTGACCGTATGCCGATGAAATATTTTGAAAGCAGGCCATACGGAGATGTACTCTCGAGAATTACAAATGACGTAGATACGCTTGGAACCGGTCTGAACCAAAGCATTACGATGATCATATCGTCTGTTGCTACGATCGTCGGTGTTGTGGTGATGATGCTGACAATTTCCCCGCTGATGACATTGATCGCGGTCGTCGTCATTCCGGTGTCCGGAGCCCTGGTTGCCTTCATTGTAAAAAAATCACAGAAATATTTTATCCGGCAGCAGGATTCTCTCGGAATCATCAACGGACAGATTGAAGAGGATTTCTCCGGTCAGCTGGTGATCAAGGCATTCAACAGAGAGAAGATCGTTATGGGTGATTTCAACAGCACAAACAGCGATCTGTATGATTCAGCGTGGAAGTCACAGTTTATATCCGGAGCGATGATGCCGGTTATGAATTTTATCAGCTATCTTGGGTATGCCGGTGTCGCGATTTCCGGAGGACTACTGGCGATTCGCGGCGTGATCGGTGTCGGTGATATTCAGGCATTTATTCAATACGTGAGCAATATAAAGCAGCCGCTGGCACAGATGGCTCAGGTTATGAACCAGGTGCAGTCCATGACAGCGGCGGCGGAACGTGTCTTCGAATTTCTGGAGGAAGAAGAGGAAGATCCTGCATGGATGACACAGGCAGAAGAAGGGAAGAGTAAAGCTTTCGGAATAAGCGAGTCGGCCGGGAGCGGAGAAGCTTGCTGGACAGAAGAGTCGGGTGAAAAGAGCGGATCTATCGCTGCAGCCGGGACGGGAAAAATTCGTGGACAGGTCGATTTCGAGCATGTTCGTTTCGGCTATGATCCGGATCAGATCGTCATCAAAGATTTTTCCTGTCATGTGGATCCGGGACAGAAGATCGCCATTGTCGGGCCGACAGGAGCAGGAAAGACAACCATCGTAAAGCTTCTGATGCGCTTCTACGATGTGAACAGCGGAACAATCCGGCTTGACGGACAGGATATCCGAAGCATAGACAGACATCAGCTTCGAGAGAATTTCTCTATGGTGCTGCAGGATACCTGGCTCTTTTCCGGCACTATCCGGGAAAATATCCGCTACGGCCGGCAGGACGCAACGGATGAGGAGGTCGAGGAGGCGGCAAAAGCTGCTCATGTGGATCACTTTATCCGGACGCTGCCCGGCGGATACGACATGGTGCTGAACGAAGACGCGACAAATGTGTCACAGGGCCAGAAACAGCTTCTGACCATTGCGCGGGCGATGCTTTCAGACCGCAGCGTCCTGATCCTGGATGAAGCGACATCTTCCGTAGATACAAGAACCGAGCAGCTCATTCAGAACGCTATGGATCAGCTGATGAAGGGAAGAACAAGCTTCGTCATCGCACACAGACTGTCCACAATCCGAAACGCCGACCGGATACTGGTACTCAACCACGGAGATATCGTAGAACAAGGAACCCATCAGGAACTCCTCGCACGCAACGGATTCTACGCCGACCTCTACAACTCACAGTTTTCTGTATAAGCTCTTCGAAAATGCAGACAGGTCTCGTCGCACGCGAAGCGCGCGTAAGAGACTGGATGCGATTTCGAAGGCAACAGGTATGAGCACGAAGTGACGCGTAAGCGGCACGAAAGTGCGAATGCCTGTAGGATTGCGCAAGTGCGAAGCACGGAGCAATCCGTAGCTTATACAGAAAGCAGCCCGGTATGAGCATGTAGCGGTGCGAAGCACCGCGAGAATGCTCATTCCTGTTCGCGGCACGGAAGCTGCGAAGCAGCGAAGTGACGCGGGGGACTTATACAGTACAAATAGTGAAGAGCTCTTCGAAAATGCAGACAGGTCTCGTCGCACGCGAAGCGCGCGTAAGAGACTGGATGCGATTTCGAAGGCAACAGGTATGAGCACGAAGTGACGCGGGGACTTATACAGAAAATGGCTCGATGCTCGTATCCAATGTTACGGAACTTTTTCACAGGACGATCCAAAATAGATAAAAACTATAGAAAGCATTAAAAAGAGAATCCCTGCCGATGGCAGAAATTCCCGGAAAGTGTGAGAGATGACAATAGAGGAGATTAGAGAGAGACTGGAAACGGATGAGAGAAATCGTTCGTACACCGATCGGGGAATTCATCCTGTCTTCCAGGTGAGCAGCAATGCCAGGATTCTGATTATCGGTCAGGCTCCGGGGCGGAAGGTGGAGGAATCCGGCATACCGTTCAATGACAAATCAGGAGAAACACTGATCCGATGGATGGGAATTGACCGGGAGACATTTTATTCCTCTAAGATCGCGATCATGCCGATGGATTTCTATTACCCCGGGAAGGGCAGGTCCGGAGACCTGCCGCCCAGGAAATTTATCGCGGAGGAGTACCATTCAGATATTCTCCGGCTGATGCCGGAAGTAGGACTCACGATTTTGATTGGCAGGTACTCCATCGATTACTATCTGAAAGATCGCAAGAAGAAAAATCTGACCGAGACCGTTGCTGACTATCGGGAATATCTGCCGGAGTATTTTCCGATTGTACATCCGAGTCCGCTGAACTTCAGATGGCAGCGGAAAAATCCATGGTTCGAGGAGCAGGTCGTTCCGGTGCTTCAGGAGAATGTGCGGCGCCTTCTGTAATCATCGCCCCTTCCAGATCATGCGAAGTACCTCTGCCGGTTTCGGCGTTGTTCCATAGAGGAGAACACCGACACGGTATATCCTGGCGGCGAGTACACCGGTTCCGCATACAGAAACCGCGAGAATTGCAATGGAGATGGTAATCTGCCAGGAAGGCACCGTACTCATGGCGATTCTGGTGAACATGGCCATGGGAGAAGTAAACGGAATAAAGGAACACACCATCATCGGGAGATTGTCCACTTCTCCGCTTCCAAGTGCGGTCATCACAACGATAAAAGCAATGATGAAGAGGAAGGTGATCGGCATGATAGCTGTATTGATGTCTTCGAGCTTCGAAACCGTCGATCCGACCGCCCCGTACAGAAAGGCATAGATCAGGAAGCCAAGGATAAAAAATACTAGCATAAACAGCAGCAGATGAAGCGGAATATCAAAGATTGAGGTCACAATCTTATTATCCGCCCAGTCACTCCTGGTAAGGTTGAAGAGCAGGAAAGCGGTTCCGAAGACACAAAGAAGCTGGACAAGACCCGCGAGACAGGCTGCCAGTACCTTGCCGAACATCATTTTTACCGGGTCGGCACTGGTGACCAGAAGTTCCATGGCGCGGGAGCTCTTCTCTGTCGCAACACTAGTGCTGACCATCTGTCCGTACAGAAGGATCACCATATACAGGGCAAAAATCATAATGTAGGTGTAGAAAAAATTCTGAGACTGATCCTTCCCCGTGGTCTCCACGGTGTGCGACACCTCTGTCGCAAGAATACTTCCGGCCTGCTCCGGGGAAAGACCGGATTCGGTCATTCCCTTCATCTCAGAGATTCCGCGGAGAATCTGGTCGGCGATTTCCGGGTTGGCATCATACATGGAGAGATTTTTGACAAAATATGTGTAGTTCTGTGCATCCTGAAGCAGAAAGCCGCAGTCTGCGGTTCCATCGTTGATTTTGCCCCGAATATCAGCAACGTCCGGATCCGTGATGGTTATCTGATAATCCGGGAATGCTTTCTCGAAGGCTGCCTGCGCCTGCTGCGTAAGTGCGGGATCTCCGGAGGAGAGCAGCATGACTTTTTGTTCCCCGCTATCAGAATTGCCTTTAACCAGTCCGGAAATCTTCGGGAAAAACATGATGACGGAAAGCAGAATCATCAGGACGATTGTGGTGCCGACAAAAACCTTGTTTTTGAAATAATTTCCAAGCTCGAACCGGAAAATTGTCTTGAACTGATTCATGTGACTCATAGATTCTCCCTTCAGATCTGATCTCTGGTGGTCTGTACAAAAATATCGTTGAGTGAGGGCTCAAATATTCGGACTTCATTCACATCCCATTTCGTGGTCAGAAGCTGCATCTCCCGGCGGCAATTGCTCGTATCGTTCAATGTGATACGGATGGCACCATCCTCAGTGAGAACAGCCCGGTCTCCGTAATATTCGAGAATCTGTTCCTGCATTGAGGAACGGACAAGCAATTCATTGCCTGCCATGTGGTGCCGGATTTCCCGAAGATTTCCGGAGAGTACAATGTGACCTCCATTCAGAATTGCAATCTCGCTGCAAAACTCTTCGATGTAATTCATCTGATGACTGGAAAAAAGAATGATTTTTCCCCGCTTCATCTCGTCTCTTACGACTTCCTTCAGAAGCTCCGCATTTACCGGATCAAGACCGGAAAAAGGCTCGTCCAGAATCAGAATATCCGGATCATGGGCAAGAGCAGTGACGAGCTGGATCTTCTGCTGATTTCCCTTTGAGAGAGCGTCCAGCCGTTTATTGCTGTATTCGGACATCCCGAGGCGTTTCAGCCAGCTGTCAATCGCTGCGCGGGCATCTGTTCGCTTCATGCCTTTGAGCTCCGCGAAGTACAGCAGCTGATCCGCAATGATTTTCTTCGGGTAAAGGCCCCGCTCCTCCGGAAGGTAGCCGATTTTCACCGATTTGTGGTCGATCGGCTTGCCGTCCAGCAGGATCTCACCCTTGTCTGCCGGAAATACGTTCATCAGAATACGTATGGTGGTCGTCTTACCGGCACCATTTCTTCCCAACAGCCCAACAGCAGTACCGCTTTCCGCTGTCAGGCTGATTCCCTTAAGCACCTGATGCTCGCCAAAACTCTTATACAGATCTCTTAGTTCCAGTTTCATGCGGTTCCTTTCTTTTCGTAATTTATGAATAATACTTGTGGGTTTCAGCCCCGGCATTTCCGAAATGCGCAGGCTTTTTCTGCTTTTGATGAATCAACAGCGGGGATGCTCATCCTTTTAATGAAACGACAGCAGAAATCTTCCGCTTTTGCTTAATCAACAGCAGGAACGTTTCTTGTACATTTTCAGTATAAGGTGTATATATTTCTTATGGCAAGTTAATTTATGCGACACAGGGCGTATCGTGTATACATTTTTTATTCGGATAAATTTGCGTGACACAAGCGGCATATATTTATTGCGGCAGGTAGATTTGTGTGACACAATCGGTATATATTTGTTGCGGCAGGTAGATTTGTGTGACACAAGCGGCATATATTTGTTGCGGCAGGTAAATTTGTGTGTTATAAGGGAAATATATTTTCTTGCGAGAGGCATCACGCCGGACAAAAAACGTTAAGGATGAGAAACGATGAGAATAATGATAGCTTCTGATATTCATGGATCTGCATATTATTGTGGGAAAATGCTGGAGGCGTTTGAGCGTGAAGAAGCGGAGCGGCTGATGCTGCTCGGGGATATTTTGTATCATGGTCCGCGAAATGATCTTCCGAGAGAATATGCGCCCAAGAAAGTCCTGAAGCTTTTGAACGAGAGAAAAGATGATATCTTTTGCGTGCGTGGAAACTGTGATACAGAAGTGGATCAGATGGTATTAGAGTTTCCCATCATGGCAGATTACTGCATCCTGACGGCGGGGAGGAGACTTGTTTATGCTACGCATGGTCATCGTTTCAACAGGAGCCAGCTCCCTCCGATCCGTCAGAATGATATCCTGCTCCATGGTCATACCCATATCCCCGCATGGGAGCAATTCGGAAGCAATAACCTTTATCTGAATCCCGGCTCCGTGTCCATCCCAAAAGAGGATTCTCCTCACAGTTATATGATCCTGGAAGATCATACATTTATATGGAAGGATCTGGACGGAAACGAATATCACAGGACAAGAATCTGAGGGATATTGGTTAATGTATGATGAAATCCTAGCTGCAGAAATAATTGAGGGCAGACTAATAGCTGCTGAATAGTAGACAGAATAGTAGCTGCTGAATGTTGGATAGAATAATAGATGCTGAATGGTGGACAAATAGTAGCTGCTCTATGGTGGACAGATCAATAGCAGCTGAATGGAGGTCAGATCAGATGGACATACCTGAGACCCTTGAATTACTGCGAAAAAAGGCACTGGAAGATGATGGACTGCGTAAAAGACTTCTGGCTACAAGAAATACCGAAACACCTCTTGCTGATTTCTGCAGAATCAGCACAGAACAGGGATTGCCAATGTATGAGATGGATCTCCTGGAGTATGGGGAAAGCTCATATGCCGCTATGCGCAGAAGTACAAACGGGGGAGGGGAGAATTCCCCGCTTCTTCAGTACGAGGACGACTATTACGAGCTGTTTCTGAGCGAACTGGAATAAAGATGAACAACATCTCTAAAGATGAACAGTACCTAAAGATGTAAAGATAAATACTATTAAAAATATCTGAGGTGAATGAAATGAGCATAGCAGACAAACAGAATATCCTGACTGATATCAGAGAGGCTGCTCTGGAAGCAGGGGCAATTATGAGATCTGCACATGAGGGCCAGGATGAGATTTCTCCGGATAAAATAAAAGCCGGTCACGCAAATTTTGTCACCGTATATGACAAAAGAGTACAGGAGTTTCTGACCGGGCGGCTCGGTGACATATTGCCGGAGGCGCATTTTGTAGGAGAAGAAAACGGAAAGGATGCTTTTGATGAAAGCTTTCAGCAGGGATTTACCTTTGTAGTAGACCCTATAGACGGCACTTCAAACTTCATGAACAATTATGGCCCGAGTGTCACATCGATCGGACTTTTCAAGGATGGAAAACCATTCATCGGGGTTGTATACAATCCCTGGCAGGAGGTAATGTTTTCAGCCGCGGAAGGCGTAGGCGCTTTTGAAAATGGAAAAACTATTCACAGCTCAAACGAGTCGCTGTCGATGAGCCTGGTTTCCTTCGGGACCGCTCCATACTATCCAAATCTGCGGGATCAGGTCTGGAAGGTCGGATCCTTCTATCTTGACAGATGCGTTGATCTGCGGAGAAGCGGAAGCGCAGCCTGGGATCTGTGCATGGTAGCTTCCGGAAGAACCGGTCTGTTCGTGGAACCACTCCTGCAGCTGTGGGATTATGCAGCCGGAGCGGTGATTCTGACGGAAGCAGGAGGCCGAATTACAGACCTTGCGGGAAAAGAGCTGGATTTCTGCGGGCCATCCTCCATAGCAGCAGCGTCTGCGGGAGTCAGCCGGGCAGATTACCTTCCGTCGGGGATAGTGGATTGATCCGGGATTCCAGAAAATAAAAAGTTGAAAAAGGTTGAGAAAAAGGGCTGAAAAAAAGATTGAGAAAAAGATAAAAAACGCTTGACGCAAGGTAAACAACGTGATAAAGTACTTTATGTTGTCGCGGAAAACAAAAAACCAAGACAACACAGAGGTAACACAGAATGAACATTGACAACTGAACAGTAAAACACATCCTCGAAAATTCAAATGAAGTTTTATAAAATTTTTGTTTGAACGATCGATGAGTATTCATGAATGTAAC
>NZ_JBQKIK010000041.1:0-17123 GCF_052117805.1 Bilifractor sp. LCP21S3_F8
GTTTAGATTTTCCCACAATGCTTATCTTTTGGTCTTTGGTTCGGAATAGTGTAGTGCTGGCGGTCTATCTCTTGTTTTCGGTTGCTTGCTTCCTTACCGTACATGAGCATTGTGCCCCGTTTATAAACACCTTGCAGATTTTGTCAACGCCGTGAAATTTTACAAAGACTCTCTCTTTCGCAGGCGTATAAGGAAAGATTTTCTGATATACGCCTTCGCCTCTATAGTAATCATCGTCCTTATACCAGGTGTGAGGTAGTGTGATGGTTTCTCCGGTTATAACGGTTGACGGGTCGGTAAGGCCCCACGGCTGTATTTTGTACACCCAATTGTCGTTCCAGGACTTCGTTTTGCTCATTCGGTTCCTCCTTGTATATGATTATTTGGTTATATCATGACGGATCTGTCAAAAGGTTGATTTCAGATCATTCGGCGCTTTACACACCATAGTGATTCTATCATATCACTAAATAGAAAATAATACCAATCCAATAGAGGATTATGAAATAGAAAAAAGCTATGCAGAAACACTTTTGTATTTCCGCATAGCTCCCGGATGTTTTCTTCTTATGGAGTCGTGACTTCAGGCACGCTCTACAGCACCGCTTCTCAGGCAGCTGGTACAAACGTACATCTTCTTTGTACCCTGTGGTGTCTTTACACGTACAGCCTTAACGTTAGCTTTCCACATATGATTTGATCTTCTATGAGAATGGCTTACATTATTGCCAAAGTAAACAGCCTTATCGCAAATAGCACATTTTGCCATGATCACACCTCCTTAACCACAAACTAAAGCCGAATCTTATACAACGGCTTACAACACTCAGATATTGTATCAGAAGGTCCCGTTCTTTGCAAGAACTTTTTAAAGATTTCGCAAGAGATTTCGCAAGAACTTTTTTGAACCAAGCTTTTGGAACGTGAACTGAAGTTCAAAGTTTCATCCCGTCTGCATCGGGATAGAAGTTAATCCTTCCGGGATATTCCAGGCTTATTCTTCTGCGTCCGATTCTCCGGCGGAGGATCCGCTGTCATCCTTACCGACAGCTTCCCTGATCTTGGTCACGATGTCCGGGGCCATATCAATAATCTTGGAAACAGCATCCTGGCTCTTCATGCTGATCAGCTTTGTGGTGCCGTCCTTCGCTACCATCAGTACAGCGGCCGGGACCATCTTGGCGCCTGCCGCGCCGCCGCCGTTATCCTTGGAATTGTTGCTGAAAGCGCCGGCACCCATACCGAAGGAAACCTCTGAGAGGGGAATCATGATGCTGTCGCCGACCGGAACGGGCTGGCCGACAACTGCCTTCGTGGTAAGGAAGTTATTCAGTCCCTTGAAAAGCGAGTCAACATTATTTTCGAAGCTGTTCTTCTTGTCTGACATAATCCGTATTCCTCCTGTAGTCCGTTGTTATTTCAGATCCCTGCCGGCGGCGGGCTGCCTGTCCGATTTGTTTCGGAATTCCCGTTATGACGGCCCTGTACGGCCGGGTGTTTTTTTAAATATGAAAACTACTGCCTGGTTTAAAACTACTGCTGCCTGGTTGGGCATGACAGCGTGGAGACTGTATGGCCGGGTGTTATGCAAAATCATTTGAAGACTCTGCAGGCTGTCCTCCTGTCTGTCGGTGCAGCAGCTGAATCGCAATCAGGCAGCCCTCTTTCTGCGAGGGATGATGCCTTTTCTCTTTTTGCGACCGGTATCCGGTTTTCCCTCGCTTGTATCCGCTTGAGAGGACCCCTTGCGGCGGATCCGCCGCATCAGGATCCGGAATTCTCTGGCGGTGACGATTCTGAGAATTCGCACGAGTGGTACAATCAGAATGATATGACCTCGAAGATCCATATCTGCCTCAAGGATTTTCTGTTGAAAATCCGGCCGAATCTGCAGGCTGCCCGGTATCTTCGGATAAAAAATCGCGAAGATGCCGAGAAGCTGTCCGGTCAGTGCCGGATCGTCCGTGCCAAATTCGGCGTACCCGTCAATCCTCCGCGGAAGAATATGATGAAGCAGAGCTCCGATCTGCTTCAGTGCCATTTCCTTGAAGCAGTAGAAGGATTCCGATTCCAGGTAGTCGATCCAGTCCGCCGCGATGTTCAGAAAATGACGGATTTTCCGGAGAGCTTCCCCTGCAGAGGTGAAAAACCGGCGGATGGCCTTTCGAATCCGGCAGAACAGACTGCTGATCCGCGCTCCGAACCGGGCGAGCGGACCAGGCGTTTCACTTGCAGCCACCTCTATATCGAGTGCCGCAGCGTTTTCTTCGGTGCTCCTGTCGGGCATGTATTTCCATTGACCGGGACTTACCGTCGGCTGTTTCTTTGCCGCGGACCAGGTCTCTCCCCTGGCCTCAGAGGCACTGCGGAATGTTTTCGCACCGGCCCCGGTGGCTTCCTTTGTTTCTGTTGATTGGTGATTCCTTTTCTCTTTTCTTCTGTTGATCAGCTTCAGGAGTGGAATCCCGAGAATTCGTATCTCCCCGCTGTGCGTGCTGCTTCCGCCGCTTCGTCTGAAATGAAGGTCAGCATGGAAGAAGTGAAACAGCCACCAGACCTTTGCGTCTGCGCGGATTTCGTCTCCGTGCTTCTTCAGTTTCACCCGGTATAAAAAGGGGGTGAAAAGCAGGAGAAGGATGAGGACAAGAATAATCCCGATTATCCACAGCAGAATGATACCAATCGTTGACAGAATGTGAAGAAAAACTGACAGCATCCTTCCTCCTCTATCTTTCTGTCCGTGTCAGCTGCGACAACTGTGTCGCAGTGAGCGACATCTGTGCGTCAGTCTGCGGCAACTGCGTCTCAGTGCGCGGCAGCTGTGTCCTGGTCCGGAGATTCAGGATATGCTTCTGCTCCGGGTGCACATTCCGGGAGCATCCGTCTGCCTCAGATAGGATTTCATATCACATGATCCGGTCGCCTGAAACGTATCTCTGGCGATCTGCGCGATGACCTCGCATGCCTCGCGCTTTCCGACTGCCAGGCCTACTACCGGCGGAAGCGTACGCAGGATGATATCATTTCTAAGATATTTTGCCTCAATGATATCCAGCTGCTCCGCCTCGTTCAGAGGGTAAGTGATCAGAAACAATCCGGGAAACCAGGCACCCTTTCGGAGCGCGCGGCGGATTTTCGCTTCCTGTTCCTCCGCCCGTGTGCCGAGATACAGTTTGCCTGAAAATTTTACTTTTTGGGTACCCATAATCCTGATTTCTTCATCTCCATGTAAGTGCTGTATCCCTTTTCGAGGATCTGGCGCTCATTCGTGAATTTCAGCAGATGATAGGCCTCGTGGTATTTGTAATATCCGGAATCGATGAAATATTCCTCCCACTGCGGCTTGCTGTAATAACTGCTTCCCATCATCAGATACCAGTGGACCTGTTTGTCTACCGCTCCCTCCGGAACCTCAAATGTATAGTGGCTCGTTCCGATATATTTCATGATTGTAGCCTTTGCCCCGGATTCTTCACGAACTTCCCGAAGAGCCGTATCTGTGAACGATTCTCCCTGTTCGACAGTACCCTTTGGGAGAACCCAGCCTTCATAGCGACCTTTGAAATTTTTATACAGGACGAGGATTTTTCCCCGGAAGATGACGATTCCTCCGCAGCTGACCGCATTTATCATGTGTTTTATCCTCCCATAATTATGATTAGTATACGACAGTTGTGCGCCGTTCGCAAGGAAGGATATAAAATGCGGGAGTGCCGGATTCCGTCTGATTCCGACAGATCCCGTTTAGCTTTCGCTTCCGAAATATGTGGCGAATACCTGGCGGACGACATTGATTGCAGGGGCTGTGCCGTCTCCTCCGTTTTCCACAATGGCGCAGACCACGATATCATTATTCCCGGTGTTGGAGAAACCAACAAACCAGGAGTGGGAGTCACCCGCACTGTCGTATTCGGCGGTTCCGGTCTTTCCGACAATGTCATAGGGAAGGTCGGCGATGGCAGTTCCGGTTCCGCCCTGCACAACGCCTCTCATCGCTTCCGTCAGGTTTGCAGCCTGTCCCGCGTCCATGACCTGCTTTAAGGTTGTGGTCTGTGTGGTTTTTACCGTTCTTCCCTCAGCGCTTACAACGCTCTTTACAAAATAGGGCTTCAGCATCACGCCTTTATTGGCAACAGCCTGCCCGATCATGCACATCTGAAGCGGCGTGACTCTGGTGTCGCCCTGTCCGATCGCGGTCTGCATGGTCAGCTGGTCCGGTGTGCTGGAATCCAGCGTGAAGGTACTTGTTGTGACATCAAGATCGGTATCAACCGCCTGATTCAGACCGAAATCATCGGCAGTCTGCCGTAAGGTGGATTTGTCGATGTCGTTCTGACTCATGTAGGCGAAGGCACAGTTACACGAATTTGCAAACGCGCTGGCAAAGGTCTCCTGCCCATGCGCCTCGTAGTTGTAGCAATGTATCGTGAAACCTGCGTTTTCGTATGTTCCGGTGCAGTTGTAGGAAAAATTGTCGAAGCTGCCATTCTGCCGCAGGTACGCGAGCGCGGTGACGATCTTGAAGGTGGAGCCCGGCGGATAAAGTCCCTGGGTTGCGCGATTCAGGAAGATGCCGTTGTCGGAATTCGTCAGGGTGTCCCAGTTCTCCTCGACGGTGTTCGGATCATAGGTCGGGCTGCTGTAATCCACGAGGACGCTTCCGGTATCGACATCCATGGCGATTACTGCTCCCGAATTGTCACCCATCGCAGCGGCTGCTGCCTGCTGAAGGGGCACATTGAAGGTCGTCACGATGTTGTCGCCTGCCTTCTTCTGCTCGTTCAGATCGTTTTCCATCTGGGTGACGATGCCGGAGTGAGACTGGATCAGATCGTTGTTGTGGGTCGATTCCAGCCCGCTTCCTCCGTAGACGGAGTAACCGACTGACTGGGCAAACAGTGAGCCATAGGGATAGACTCTGGTTTCTGTACCGTCGTCTGCCGTGTCAGTTCTTGCCAGGGCAGTTGTGCCATCATCCGCCAGAATGGATCCGCGGATGATCTCCTGTGCCGCTTCCTCCTGCCGTTTATTGTATGGGCTGTTCAGCAGGGCATCACTGTCGTTGATCTGAAAGTATACCATGTAGACGATCAGAGACGCAAAAAGCGCAAGGGAGACGAAAGACACAATCCGGTAGGGCCTAATGATTGCGGAGCGCGAGATCTTCTTTTGTCTGTTCTTCGATCTTTCGTTCGAGGTCTCCGGTGTCCTGTCGTACCTGTCCGGATTGTCCCTGCGGTCTGTACGGCTGCTGTTCATACTGCTGTTCCGGTCGGAACGGCTGCTCCGGCCGGTACTGCTGCGGCCGGAATCCCTGATCCCGGTTCTGCGGCTGCCTCTGGAGCTCTCTGTTTCTCCGTATCCTCTCTCGTCTTTCTTCCTCAAGTTCTTCGTCCTCGTCCTTTCTCATGATGTACAGTCCCTGGATGATGGATATCATGGCAATTGTGCACATCAGTGAACTTCCTCCGTAGCTGACCAGCGGAAGCGTGATGCCTGTCATCGGGATGAATTTTGTCGTGCCGCCGATCGTCAGGAATACCTGAAAGGCATATTCCGTACCGAATCCGATCGCGACCAGCTTATAGAAGGGCCGGTCAAGGCGGAGAGCGATGTTTACGATCAGCAGATACATTCCCATGCAGAGGAGGATCAGGCAGATGGAAAAAATGATCCCGAATTCCTCACAGATAGCTGCAAAGGTGAAATCCTCATACGCGAGAGGAATCATCTCCGGATGACCGTTGAACAGGCCGGTGCCGAACCATCCGCCCGCGCAGACACCGAAGAGTGCCTGGATAATCTGATATCCGGTGCCTTCATAGTCGGAGAACGGATCCTTCCAGACCTGTACCCGGACGCGGACATGCTCAAAACGGCGGTAGGCTACGACACATGCGCCTGCCATGCCTCCCAGACCGAGAGCTATGTAGCCGGGATTCCTGGTGGCGACGTAAACCATGACGATATACGCGACAAAATATACAAGCGCAGCGCCAAGATCGGCGGACAGCGCCAGAATCCCGACATGGATCGCGACCACGATCGTGGTGATGACGACCTGCTTAAAGTCGGTGCGCTTCTGAAGCATGCCAGCCATGAACAGAACGACACTGATCTTGACAAACTCGGAAAACTGGAAGGAAATGCCTCCGATGTTCAGGTTGAGGTTAGCGCCGCCGGTAACCCGGCCGAGTGCCAGAACCGCTCCGAGCAGCAGGATGCCCACAATGCCGTAGAGCCATGTGAGCTTTGAAACCCAGCGGACTCTCCGGACAAAGACCGGGATAATGAAGCAGACCATCGTGGCAAACGCGGCGATGATGAACTGCTTTCTGGCATTATCGATTCCAAGCCTTGACTGCATGACAAGCCCGACGGTCAGGATCATGCACATTGTATTCAACAGAATGAGGGAGGCCTTCCGGTATATAATCCGGTATAAAATCTGAACCACCAGGATATATCCGATCACACAGATCAGCATGAGGATCATATAAGGCTCCTCGGACTGAAGGTACATGATGACATAGCTGACAGTGTTGAAAAGAACCATGAGCCAGATCTGGTTTCGCATGATCCGGCGCCGTGCCTCATCTGATTTCCTCTTGAGGACCATGAAGGTTTCCACCGTGAAAAAAATCATGATCAGAAGAAGAACGTATTTCGATACCTGTACTAATATTTTTACCATGAAACGGACACCTCATATTGTGGGGATCTTTCTGTCTTCTGCCATTTACGCCTACTCTACACCGCGGCGGAAATGTCCACGTGTGGTTTCGATATCCGGAAGATCACGCCGTTCAAGGAAGGCGGTCGCGATTTTCGAGGCGAGCGGACCGCTTTCATCTGTAAACTGCAGACGGAAGGATCGAAAATGCAGCCTGTCCAGCGGGGATAAGGAATCTCTGCCGTCGCTCAGATGCTCTTTTAACAGCGAGGAAGGCAGACTGTTGTAGATGATATTGTAGCAGGAAACGCAGTGACATTCCGCGGGGAACCTGGCTCCCTTTCTGTCCTTCAGAACAAGACGCGCATCGGAATGAGTGCAGCGGTCCATTGTCTTCTTCAGGCAGTGAGCCGACAGCATCATCGGAGCGCGGCCGTATACAATGATTTCGCTCGTGCGGTTATATCTTTTTTGAAGTTCCCGGTAATTGAGTTCGAGGGAGGCCGTGTTGCGGGAATATCCCCAGCGGGCCAGGAAATCTTCTGCCCGCGTATTCATCGTGTAGATTCCGGCGTCTGCCACCGTACATCCGGTAAGACCAAGGAAGCGGAGCAGGCCGAGCTCCTCGAGGTTTCGCACCAGAATGGCACAGGAAGACGCAGCCGTGGATTCCGGGAACAAGGACATATATGCACGGACAAGGGAGGTCAGCGACGCTTCGCTGTCTTTTCGCATCACATAGGGGAGCATCAGAAAGGCGGACTTTCCGGATTCCTGTGTCCTCCGTACTGCTTCTGACAGAAATCCGGAGTGTGCGTTGTCTCCAAGGAACATCTCGGCGTCGAGCCAGAGTGCGGAGAGACCCTTTACGTCCAGAAGAGCACGGAGCTGTTCCACGGTGCTGACGGATGCGGTACAGCAGGTCCGCCCTGGCTCCGCAGCATCTGTATCTGTACGGAAGAAATCCCTTGATGTATTTGAAACAGCCGGGGCGCTGCGGCGGTATGTCTCGCGGATTTTTTCGGAAAGCGCAGAAAAACCCTCTCTCCGAAGCTCGTTTAACAGCTGCATCGGAACGAAGAGATTCTTCTCCGCTTTCAGACGCAGATCCTGAAAATAGAAAGGGCTGTTACCGGTCTTGTTCATTTGCGCGAGAATTCGCTCTTCGGTGACCGGACGGTTTTCTGCGATCTGTACTCCGCCTTTTTGAATCCGGACATGAACAGATCCGGTTTCGCCGGAGACAATTTTCCCGGAAAAATCCGGGCCGGCAGGGAAACGGGGCGTCTGGTCCGCTGACCATGACAGATCAAGAACGGCGCCTTCGTCTACAGTGAGTCTGAGCCTTGCGGCGACAGGAGTCTGCAGCCTGTGGGCAGCCTCGCGGGTGCTGAGATCGGCGCGGATTCGTCCGGTCAGCTGCTGAGCGGCCTTCTGACGGACATCGCTCAGCTTTTCATTTTTGAGGGCAATCATATCCCTGCCGTTTCGCTGCAGATAACAGCCGGGATGAAAGCCGTCGCGGTTGAAGAGATTCCATAGAAACTCCAGGTCTTCGCTGTCTATGCGGTAGTGGTCCGGATCCGAGAGGAAGCGGTCGATGTATTTGCGGTAGACCTGCACGACGCCGGCGGTGTACTCCGGTTTTTTCATGCGGCCTTCTATTTTAAAGGAAGAAATACCCGCGCGGATGAGATCCGGGAGAATCTTAACTGTGTTCATATCCTTCATGTTCAGCGGATATCTGGTGTTCTTCCCGGTGAGGAGCTTTCCGTCTTCATAGACTTCGAAAGGAAGGCGGCAGACACCGGCACATCTGCCCCGGTTTCCGCTGCGGCCTCCGATAAGGCTGCTCATCAGGCACTGGCCGGAATAGCTGTAACACATCGCTCCGTGGATAAAGCTCTCGATCTCCATACCGGTCTTGTCGTGAATGAGACGGATCTCTTCCAGAGAGAGTTCCCTTGCGGGGACGATTCTGGACATGCCGATCTCCTTCAGGAAGGCAGCACCGTGAACACCGGTCACCGTCATTTGCGTGCTGGCATGGAGGGGAAGATCCGGAAATACATGCTGAAAAAGATCGATGACGCCGAAATCCTGTACAATGACCCCGTCAAGCCCCTCCTCCACATATGGTTTCATGAAGTCTTCGAGGTCTTTTTCCATCTCGGAATCCTTGACCAGAGTGTTGACGGTCATGTAGAGCTTTTTTCCGAGCCTGTGTGCAAGGTCAATGGCTTCACAGAGCTCGGTTTCACCGGGATTGTCGGCATACGCTCTCGCGCCGAACCGGCTGCCTCCGATGTATACGGCGTCGGCTCCTGCAATGTAGGCGGCCTTCAGAGCTTCGACAGAACCGGCAGGGGCCAGAAGCTCTGTTTGAACGGCGGGGATGCCTGCCTTTCTTCCACCGGAAATCCTTTCGGTCATCTCTCGCTTATTTGCGGGTACTGTCATTGCTTCTGCTTTCACGAAGTCTTGCATTTTCCTTCTTGAGCCTTTCAATTTCCATCTGTGCCGCCACGAGGTCGTGCTTGATATCGTAGGTGCTCTGGTCCTTGTTCTCGAGATCCTGCTCCATAGAATCTACCTGGGATTTTGCCTTGAAGTAGTCATCTGCGATGTTGAACTCGAGAAGCATGGATTTCGTATCCTGTGTCAGGCGGCCGTAGCCGCTGATGGAGCTGAGCTCGGCGATCTTGTTGTTGAGATAGAATGCAACTCTCTGCAGGTATTCCTCACTCTCGTAACCGGAAAGAGTAATTGCCTTTCCGTCAATCAGAACCTTTACTGAATGCTTTTCCGCCATATGTTTATCCCTCTGTATCTGTATTGTCTATATGTTATAAATACGGATTCTGCCGGATGCAGGCGATCCGGTTTCCGCTTCCGGTGTATCTGTGCTGCGGATTGTTCTTTTGACAGATTTGCTGTATCTGCGGTGCAGATTCCTCTTCTGTCACATCCGCGGTGCATCTTCCTCACCTGGTATGTCTGCGCTTCTTCTCTGATGAATCTGCGCTGTGCCTTAGTTCTCGGGGATATCTATCCCGAGATGGTGGTAGGCAAGCTCGGTCGCCACTCTTCCGCTGTGTGTCCGGTTGAGAAAACCATTCTTGATCAGATACGGTTCGTAGACATCCTCGATGGTGCCGGAATCTTCGCCGATGGCAGCGGCGAGCGTATCCAGGCCTACCGGTCCTCCCTTGAACTTGTCGATGATTGTGGTCAGCAGCTTGCGGTCGGTGCGGTCCAACCCGTACCGGTCCACCTCCAGAAGATTCAGCGCCATATTCGCGACATCCGCGGTGATCCTTCCGTCATACTGAACCATTGCGAAATCCCGGACACGTTTCAGAAGACGGTTGGCAATCCGCGGGGTTCCGCGTGATCGTCTGGCAAGCTCGTGCGCGCCTTCATCGTCGATCTCAACGTTCAGAATCCGCGAGGAGTGAAGGATGATCTCACTGAGCTCATCAACGGTATAGAATTCCATGTGCTGGATCACGCCGAATCGATCCCTCAGGGGCGCGGTCAGGAGTCCTGCTCTTGTCGTGGCACCCACCAGGGTGAATTTCGGGAGATCGAGCCTTATGGACCGGGCGGAGGAACCCTTACCGATCATAATATCGATGGCGTAATCCTCCATCGCCGGATAGAGGACTTCCTCCACCTGCCGGTTCAGGCGGTGAATCTCGTCGACAAACAGGATGTCACCCTCCTGCAGATTGTTCAGGATCGCGGCCATCTCTCCCGGCTTTTCAATTGCCGGTCCGGACGTTACCTTCATATGCGTGCCCATTTCATTAGCAATAATACCCGCAAGAGTGGTTTTTCCGAGGCCGGGCGGACCGTAAAACAGGACATGGTCCAGAACGTCGCCTCTCTGCCGGGCGGCCTGTATATAAATCCGAAGATTGTTTTTGGCCTTTTCCTGGCCGATATATTCGTCGAGACGCTGCGGACGGAGACTTTTCTCTACCGGTTCATCCTCCTGCTGCGCCTCGGTTTGTATGATTCGTTTTTCCATAAATACCTGAATGATGTATTACACCACTAATAATGTCAGTTACAGATCGTTCCGTGCTGCTGTGCTCCCGCAATCCTGTACATGGGCGGATCTGCGGCCTGTCGCGGAGCGGATAGAATGCAGGTCAGAATAAAAAATTCAGCAGCTGTCTCTGCGGCAGATGCGCGCCGTTGAGAGAGCGGACAGAACGCAGGTCAGAATAAAAATTTCAGGGCTGCCTTCAGGATGGCTTCAGAGTCCATGCTTTCATCGGTGGCTGCCTTTCGAACAGCCTGCAGGGCCTCGGCTCCCGAGTAGCCGAGAGCGACAAGTGCCTGCACGGCATCATCCGCAGCGGCGGACTGTCCGCCGGAACCGGGCTCAGCGGTACTGTCCGCTTCCGCCCCGTGTGCAAGCTTTTTCTCAAAGGCTTCGTCAAGACGGAACTTGTCCTTCAATTCCAGTATGAGCTTCTGGGCGGTCTTTTTTCCGATGCCCGGCGCCTTCGCAATCGCGGCAGCATCGTCGGCGAGCACCGCAAAGCGCAGATTGTCTGATGTCATGGTGGAGAGAACGCCGAGAGCTCCCCTCGGACCGATTCCGCTGACATTTAACAGGAGCCGGAAGACCTCGAGATCATCTCTTGTGAAGAACCCGTAGAGAGTCACCGCGTCTTCGCGGACGGCCATATGGGTGTACAGCTTCACGTCATCTCCTGTGCGGAGATCCCGGTCGATGAGGGCTGCCGGTACATAAACGATCCAGCCGATCCCGTGATTGTCTATGACGACGTAATCCGGGCCTGTTTCTTCAATTGTGCCTTTCAGAAATCCTATCATGCGCGTGTGCCTTTCAGAAATTCTATCCCTGGTACAGAGTGCCCCATATTTCAATCATATTACCACGAAACGGAGGATTTTGTAAACCGTGCCACAAACCGTACAGGGATGTTTCACGATTGTATACTCTACACGACTTTCTCTTAAGCTGCGTTTTTTTGTTGCCTTCGATCTCGGATTCTCTTTTGACAGCATTCTTCTTCCGTTAGGACAAAAAACGCACATTACTCCTATATATGAGCATAACAGAAAAAGCAAAAAAGAAAGGCCCCCATACCAGGTGTGTAAATATAAACCCAGCATGACAGCCATATCATCACTTTATTCGATTGTATAGTTCATTTATGAAACAGCCCCATAGTGATTTTATCAGATTTTATATGAGTTTCTAGATGATCAGTTCATCTGCGAAGGATCCCGTATTGGTAGATCATATCGATAAATACATCAATGATTGTGTCATACCTCTTGTCCCCTGCTGCGAAAATGTCCTGTCGGCACAATCTTTGCTGCTTCTGCCGCACCAAAATTGTACCAAGACTCTCCCTCTATCCATCCGGATGCTGTAAACCAGACGGTCTGACGGATATCTGACACATGCTTTTTTAGCCCACGTTTATGTAACAGGGTGCTCCTGCGCATACCTTCGTCCGTATTTTTCCAGCTCATCACGATAGATTTGGTTATTCCATTCCCGGAAGCAGACGCCGTTCGGAATGGACGGATAGAACCGCCCGGCAGGACAGTATTCATCAATCGCTCTTCTGACTTCCTGCCGGATTGCCTCTTCCGAGATGCCATCCACATCTATGGCAGGGCCGTCCACCCCGCCGACCATGGCAAGTTTGCCCTCCGTAATCTGCTGGATTTTAACAATGTCATTCTGCGCAATGACTCCCTGCCAGATATCAATGCCCAGATCTACCATGTCGGTCACCAGAGGCTGGCAGATGCAGTCTGCATGGTGCATGTAAATCATGCCGCAGTCATGGATCGCGTCGGAAATTTCCTGCTGCAGAGGTTTTATGATGTTTCTCCAGACAGCCGGAGGCAGAAAGACATTCTGCTTGGAGCCCCAGTCATCATGATAGAAAATGATATCCGGGTGAACCTTTTCCGCCATCTGCCTGATGTAGGCAATTTTGAAATCCTTGATGACGGACAGCAGTTCCTTCATCTCATCCGGATATTCCAGATAATCCATCAGGGCATTTTCCATACCAAGAAGGAAATGCGACCTCTCAAACAGTCCTCCTCCGAACATTATTCCGACAAATTTTTCTTTCCGGTCAACTCCCTCGGCCACTTTCTGCGCAGGCCCCCAGTCCAGATTTTCCAGAGACGGCACGTTGACATAGCGGTCCCAGTTTTCGATATCCTTAATGACCACATTATCGGGAGTGATATACGGATGAGCCCCCGGCGCACCCGGTTTCCAGACGTAGGGGACTCCCCAGGAATCCGGATGAATTTTCCCATCCTGCGGCGGGATATCCCGCATCAGTACCGGATCCGGAAGCAATACAATCGCATCCATCAAATCCCCGTAGTAATCCGGCTGTTCTCTGTTGTAAACTGCTATAGCATTTTCCCTTGGTGTCATTTCTCAGCCTCCTTTATGTATCTTTTTGCTAAAACTGCCAGAGTATGATTGCACCATAGAGTCATCACCCCATCGGCGGGAATTCTCTCCATATTTCGTATCTTTTATTGCTGTAATCACCATTGTAAGAATGGCATGCGTTCTGCAACAGATGCCGACAGCACAATTATTACACGTCTCTTCTTTGGAATTTTGTGCCCGCTGCGAAAATGCTGAAGGGTTAGCTGGAAAACGGAACTTCTGTTGAAGAACTTTCTGCTTCCGGGCAGGAGAAAGCTGCCAAATATCTGCAGATTCGGCATTACGGGAGTAAAACAACCGTTGTTTTCAATGAAAAAGTAATCCGCGAGCTAGTTCATTCATGATACAGCTCTACAAACTGTACAGCTGTGCAATGCTCCGTGCTTCGCTTGCGGCAAGATGGCGTGAAAGCTATAATGTAGGAATATGACTGCAGGATACAGACGTTTTGACTTGAGAAAAACTGTGCAGAAAGGAGAAGATAATGCGGAAAAGACAGGAAACTGCGGAGCAACATCTGACGGAAAAGATCCGGGAATATTTTCCGGATGAGGACGTGGTTTTGTTTGATATAGAGACGACGGGACTTTCCTGGAAAACCTCTCATGTATATCTGATCGGTGTCCTGTACTGCTGCTGCGGCGAGTGGATTCTGGTTCAGTGGTTTCTGGACAGGCCTTCAGAGGAGAAAAACCTTCTGCAGATGTTCGGAGATTTTCTGCACGATCTGAAGGGGAAAGAAAAAAACGGGAATTCCGAAGAAGGTGGAGGCAGTGTGCGGCTTCTGCATTATAATGGCAATTTGTTTGATCTTCCGTATATCCGGCATAAATGTGAGTTTTACGGTCTGACAGACCCGTTTGAGAGGATGGAGAGCGTTGATATCTACCGGGAGGTGCGTCCTCTTCAGAAGTTTCTCGGCCTGCCCTCTCTGAAGCAGAAGGATGTGGAGAAATTTCTCGGGGTCGAAAGAGAGGATCGCTCAAGTGGCGGTGATCTGATACCGGTATACCGGCGTTATCTGGAGAGCCGGGATGAGGAGCTGCTGCATCTTCTCTTCCTTCACAATCATGACGATGTCGCGGGCATGGCGGATATTCTGCCGGTACTCTCCTATCCTCTCTTTTTCGGCGGAGGCTTCTGCCTGTCCGGAGAAGCAATGGTTGGAGAATCCGGAGAAACAATGGCTGGCGGAGATGGTTCGTGCTTTGAAGAGAACGGGGAGAATCCATCGGAGAGACAGGCACTGCGGATCCGCATGAAAGCCGATCACGCCTTCCCTGTTCCGGCTGCGGTCGCGGACCGGGAGTACGGGGCGGTTCTCCGTTTAGGATGCGGGGAGAATCCGCTGAGTGCGGATCTTCTGATCCGCACACGAAAGACGGAGATGAAGCATTTCTTTTCCGATTACAGGAATTACTTCTATCTGCCGGATGAGGACAGGGCAATTCATCGGGACGTTGCGATATATGTAGATCCGGAGCATCGGGAAAAAGCCAGGGCGGCAACCTGTTACCAAAAAGCCAGGGGGACCTTTCTGCCGCAGTTCTCCGGTAAGATCGAGCCGGCCTTTTACATGGACTACAAATCAAAGCCCGCCTACTTCCGGTGGGAGGATCTTCGGCCAAAGCCTGACGGGAGCGAAGAAACGGAAAATGCGGTCCTCCGGCAGTATCTTCTGGATTTTTTTAAAGTTTTTCGCAGGACCAGCCGCTAAACCGGTCATTAGACCAGCCGTTAAACCGGTCGCTTAGAAAAACCGCTAAATCAGCCGTTAGACAGCCGTTAAGAGGCATACCGGCTCCGATCTTTTGCCTCTGACAGTCAGTTAACCGGGCCTGAGGTCCTGTCCGTTGTGCTGTCAGATGCATGAATGGTCTTTGACTTTGCTTCAGTCTCTCCGGCAAGTTCAAAGCCCTTTTTTGCCGCGATTACCGCGATGATCTCATTGATCACGGCTGCGGCCGCGATGGTCCCCTTCACCAGTGATGAGAGCTCGGGCCGGGAAGCCGCGAGAACACTGCATACAATTCCGGTAAACACCAGAGATACACCGGAATGCGGGAGAAGCGTGAGCCCAAGATATTTCTGAACCGTGACCGGCATATGCGTTGCCCTGGCACCTGCTCTTGCACCGAAATATTTTCCAAAGGCACGGGAAGCAATGTAGACAAAGGTATAGAGCCCCGCTCCCATAATCAGGTGATAGTCAAGCGGAGCACCAAGGTCGGTGATGGCGGCCAGCAGGCTGACGCCGAGGATGGGATGAAACCATGCCGTTGTCTGCTCCAGCTGTCTCTGCGGGATCTGGTTGGAGAATACAGCGGAGAAGGATACTCCCATCAGCATGTAATTCAGTGTGATATTTGTAAAAACCACCCGGTTGAAAAACAGACCAATTGCTGCGGTAAGCGTAATTCCGGCCAGTAGAATCAGAAGTGTTCCGGACTTTCCCGGTTTTTTCTTCAACAGCATTCCTGCCGGAACACCGGTTATAATGCCGATCGCGATCGGCAGAAAAATCATGACAGGAATCATATACAGAGGCACTGCTCCGCCGGAAACTTTGCTGGCAATAAAGGAATTTACGGTAAAGAAGACGGCAATTCCGACAATATCATCCAATACCGCCATGGGAAGCAGCGTGTCTGTAACTGGGCCTTTCGTATGAAATTCCTGGACAATGGATAAGGCAGGCGCAGGAGCTGTGGCAAGAGCGATGCCACCAAATGCGGGCGCAAGCCAGACGGGCTCACCCGCAAAATAAAGCACCACAGCGAAGGTCACAGAGACTATGGCAAAGGTTCCGAGGGACTGCGTCAATGTCGTAATGATTAACGCCCGCCCATAAGATGCTATTTTCGTCCAGATAAGTTCCGTCCCCAGCATCAGTCCAAACGCGCACTGCATCCAGATAATCATCATCTTATACCATCCGGTATCCAGAATTGACTGTGAAAGCAGGTCCGCTCCGCAGGGACCGAGCAGCATGCCGGCAATCAGCCATCCCAGAATCGCCGGCATTTTTATTTTTGTGATCAGCTTTCCGCAAAGCCAGGCAAGAACCAGGGTCCCTGCCCAGCGAAGAATCATAACCAGAGTCTCCATGTCTTTACTCCTCTCTTTTCAGAATTCCGTACAAGAAGATATTCACGAGAGTTCTGCAATCCTTTTCGTGTCTCGCCAGATCCAGACCGCCCTCTGACGGATGATGGTAACTGGCATTCAGTGAATCCTGCATCATGCGAAAAGCTCTTATGATTTCTTCTTCCGTGAGATCACTGCGCAGCTTCCGGTTTCTGAGAATCCTGCGCAGGTAATTATCATTCACTTCGTCAAAATCCCGCCGGATATCTGCGATTTTGCTCTGCAGACAGGCCGGTGGAAAAATAACGGCACCGCAGAAAATACGGGCATAGTCCTCGTGTGCCTGAAAAAAATCCAGGCGTGCGCTGAAATAGGCGGTAAGAAGATCCTCCGGTTCTGCTTCCCCTGTAAGATGATCCTTCAGGTATCCTGTAAGAGAGTGAAAACATTCCTTCAGACAGGCCAGATAAAGATCGTCCTTGGATTCGAAATAATGATAGATGATCCCCTTGGAAATGCCGCCGGAGAGACAGACGGTATTCAGTGACGCAGCCTCATATCCATGCGCCGCAAATTCAGCGGTTGCGCCTGCCAGAATTTTCGCCCGTGTCTGACGGTTCTTCTCTTCTCTGTTCATACATATAATCCTTTCGTTTGCTGCAGTCAGAAACCCACTGCCTTGCCGATGCTGGAGCTGACAGATCAGGTATCTCTAAAATAAATGACCATGCGGTCGATATATGAAATATACCACTTATCGACTACATGGTCAATATATTACTGTATAGCCTAATAAGTTGTGGGGCCAAGCCCCATTAAAAAAGCGCAAAAAACCCCTATCCAATCTAAACGTGCTTTTATGGGGTAAAATATCAAATGCTATGCGAC
>NZ_JBQKIK010000042.1:0-14019 GCF_052117805.1 Bilifractor sp. LCP21S3_F8
TCCTATAGACGATAAATCTTGAAAGACTTAACTATATCCCTCCTATACGACTGTGGTGATGTTAAGAGAATCTAAAGAATCCCACGGCTTCAGCCGTGGGAGTATGTCAAAGCATTGCATAGCTGATCAATGTTGAGAAGTTCCAACTGCGCAGCAGCCTGCCCTTGTCCTTATATCCTCAGCTATAAGAGATACTTCAACGTAAAAAAGAGCACAGAGAAATCTCTCCCTGCTCCCTTTGTAATCCGGCTGATGGCCTGCTGCGAAATACTCGCAACCTCTGCCACGTCCGTTTACATTATACGCTCTACCGACAGTAAACCGACATTTATACCGATATAAGATTGTCGGTATAAAAACGAAAAGCGTCATTTTCCGGCAATCAGCCGATCACCTTCCATTTTCCATCTCTTTTAGAACCGTTCCGTACCAGTTTTCCCTTTTTCTGAAGACTTGCCATAAGAAAGGATTTCCAAACGGTTGGTCTGCGAGATGGTGTCCCTTTTCCGCATAATATATTTTCAGTTCCCGTGATCGCCCGCAAGTCCGAGCTCTTCCGCATGATCCTTCATACCGCGAATGCAAATCTCCGCCACTTCCCGGACATCCATCCCAAGCATCTCACAGCCGCAAAGGATCAGAGCGCGGTCGCATTTGGCCGCAAAACTCTTGCTCTTGAACTTCTTCATGAAGCCTTTAATATCCATGTCGATGATCCCGTTTGGCCGCATCCGTGCCGCTGCCTGAATAATGCCGCTGAGCTCATCCACGGTAAAAAGGCTCTTCTCCATGTCGGTCTCCGGCTTCACATCCGTGCAGATGCTGTACCCGTGGCTCATGATTGCTCTCACATCCTCTTCCGGAACTCCCTCGCCGAGAAGCTCCTTTTCCGTATGCTGCAGATGCTCTTCCGGAAATTTCTCATAATCATAGTCATGGAGATACCCGACCGCCTCCCAGTGCTCCCTGTCCGCCCCGAAATGCTCTGCCATCGCACCCATGCACGCCGCCACGTTCGCCGCATGCAGCTTCAGATGCTCCTCCGAAACCATTGTATTATTGATCCGCTTTGCCTCATCAATTGTCAGTTTTTCCATGTCTGCCGCTCCTTTAATGTCAAATGTACCACCATTATGCGTTTTTCAATTTTTTATGTCAACGTCATCTCTTTACCTCTGAGGTTCTTTCATCAAGCTCTCTGCAGCCAATATTTTTTCATTTCCCGATCCACAACCACTCTGCCGACGATATCTTTTCATTTCCCGATCCAAAACCCCTCTGCCAGCGATATCTTTTCATCTCCCGATCCATAAGCCCTCTGCCGGCAGTATTCTTTCATTTCTCGATTCTGGATGATGCCGCAGCATAAAACGCCGGATACGTTTCCTTCAAATACCGCGCATTTCCGACCCAGTTCATCAGCATGAGACGAAGAACCTCTTCAAAATCCTGATTAAAGTGGTAGATATCCTCCTTTGACAGATCATCCCAGGTTCCACGAAGTCGGAATTCATCCATCAGGTGAAACACGCCCCACAGCATTTCCGTGAAGCATTCATGTTCGATGATCAGCGGGTTGGATGCGATCACCAGAATATTGGTCTGGTTCGCCGTTATGATCTGCCGCGCCTTTGTATACCCGGCCGCGTCAATGTGAACCGCCAGCTTTGATTCCTGTATTCTTTTCCGGATCTCCTCTTCCGTTCCGGGCAGATCTGCTCCCGACCTCACGATCTCGTGGATGAAAGCATCCGCGTTCGTCATCCCGAGAATCTCGTGCATCAGGTAAGCTCCCATACCTGTGAAAAACGAGCTTGTCAGCATTCTCGTTTTTTCCAGGCGGTCTTTTTTCTCCCGATCATTAATGATCTCCCCGACAGCCAGAGTCGCGATCGCTATCGTGACCGGCATAAACGCCAGGTCCTGAAGAATGTAGAACGCTGTCGTTCTCTCATCGTGGAAAATCGCGATCTGCAGCAGATAAATCGCCGCCGACACCGCAATCAAGATCATCACTACTTTCCGGGTTGTCTTTCTATCCATACACACCTCCGCCGTTAAATTGTTTACAGGTTGTAGTTCTGCCCATTCAGTATCCGCAGCGCCAGCAGATACGCCATCACGTGTATACTCTGCTGAAATTTACCCGCGCGGATCAGTTTCTCGATCTGCTCTTCTGTCAGGAGCTCAGGCTCCAGATCCTCTGTTTCATCCAGACTCTGCCCCGAGATCTTTCTGCAGTTTCGCGCAAGAAAGAGATAGGCGTAATTATCCGAAAGCGTTGCATCGGATGGGATAACAGAGAGAGGGGTCCAGTCTTCGGAGATATATCCGGTTTCCTCCCGCAGTTCTCTTACTGCGCATTGCATAGCGCTTTCACGAACATCCGCTGCCGTTGCTGACCCCAAAAAAGCCGGCTCGATACCTCCCGCCGGGAACTCCGTCGTCACCTCACCAATCCCGTGCCGGAACTGGCGCACACACAAAAATCTTCCGTCTTCCGTTACCGGAACGATCACCGAATAATCTCTACGGCTGTACTGATAAAACGGCTCAAATTCCCTGCCATCCGGGTAACGGTATTTTACCTTTCGGAAATCAATCCACTCATCCTGCACAATATGTTCCACGGAAACCGGAGTCCAGATCAGGTCCTCATCTTTTTTCATATATTAAATCCTTTCGTGTGTTGCTGGCAGACATCCTCTGCCGTCTCATCCCGATGATACGTGAGCAAAATCATTACCCGGCAGATTGCACCGCTTTGTGATAAACTCCGGGTCTCATCCCGATTATACGTGAGTAAAATCATTACAGCAAGCAGCCCGCCGTGGTTTGTGCCCTCCTTTTCCGCAGGTTCCTCCAGAAAAACCATGCAGTCCATGGGTCAATCCAGGATAATTAATAATGGGATTGATGGTTATGAAAGGGGAAATGTCACAGACGGAAGTTCTTCACTGAAAAAGCCGAGAGAAAACATGACGTCTGATCCTTTTCACCCGGATCACCTGCCCGAATCGCTCAAGCATTACTCCCTCCCGTACATTTAGAATACAATCGCGCCATCCGCAAAATTGCGGAATTACGCGTTCCCGAATCTGCGAAACTGTGGAACTTTCGCTCGTTTTCGTTGTCACTATTGACTGCAAACACACCAGATGCTATCTTCATTCTTGTAAATATTACACAAATAATGCATAACGCAGGGAGGGTTTGCTATGCTTACAAAAAGAGAAAATTTGCTGGAAACAATTCACGGAGGTCACCCCGACAGATTTGTCAATCAGTTCGAGTTCCTCTCCATTATCATGAATGATCCGATCCGCGCCACCTATAAGGCACCGAAATACGGCGAGCTCAATGTCACAAATGAGTGGGGTGTCACCCGCTCCTGGCCGGAGGGAACGCCCGGACCATTCCCGGTTCACGATGACGCGCATCGCCTTCTGAAGGATATCACAGAGTGGAGGGACATCATTCACGCACCGTCACCGGTATTTCCGGAAGCAGCCTGGGAGCCTGCAATCGCCGCAGCCGAGGCTGTAGACCGCAAGGATAAATTCGTTTCGAACTTCCAGGCACCGGGTCTCTTCGAGAGTCTTCATTATTTCATGGGCATGGAGGATGCCATGATGAACTTCTATGAGGAGCCGGACGAGATGCACGACCTGATCAAATACCTCACCGAGTGGGAGCTTGACGCGGCAAGAGAGACCTGCGATCACCTTCATATCGATGCGGTATTCCACCATGACGACTGGGGAAGCCAGCGCTCCACCTTCTTCTCTCCGGCTATGTTTGAGGAATTTTTCGTGGATGCCTACAAACAGATCTACGGATATTACAAAGAAAGAGGCGTGCAGCTGATCGTACATCATTCCGATTCCTACGCCGCGACATTGATTCCCGATATGATTGACATGGGCATCGATATCTGGCAGGGTGTCATGACCGGAAACGACATTTGCAAGTGCATCGACACCTACGGCGGCAAGATCTCCTTCATGGGCGGCATCGACTCCGCGACCGTTGATCATCCCGGCTGGACCAGACAGGAAGTCCATGATCAGGTCAGAAGAGCATGCACGGAGTATGGCAAGCTGTACTATATTCCCTGTGCTTCTCAGGGCGGACCAATGAGCACCTTTGATGGCGTTTATCAGGCACTGACCGAGGAAATCGACAGCGCAAGCAAGGATATGTTCTGATACGGAATTTTTTGAGCAGAGAAGGGGGATTCTCTTATGGCAAAAAACACATCGTCCGCTCCGGATCATAAGCCGCTGAGCAGACAATTGAAGGTTTTTTACGGCGTCGGAGACTTCGGCTTTAATCTGATGTCCAGCATTGAAAGCTATTATTTTAACTTTTTCCTGACAAACCTTGCACAGTTCGCGCTTCCGGTCGTAACCATGATCACGACAGTAGCCAGTACGGTTGACGCGCTCCTGTCCTGGATCTACGGAGCCATCATCAACAGCTCAAAGCCAATGAAGTGGGGCCGCTACCGCTCCTGGCTCGTTGCGATTCCGTGGATCGTACCGTTCCTCTATGCGTTTCAGTTCGTCAAATTCGGGTCCGGCATCGGTTCCGCCGTCCTGATCATCGTGGCGGCAATCGCCAGCCATGTCTGCTGGAATTTTGCCTATGTGGCAAACGTATCCATGATCTCTGTCGCGGGCAAAACGCCGGAGGACCGTTCGCAGCTCGCCTCAACCAGAGCCGCCTGGTCCAATGCCTCCAAGGTTGTCTTTTCCTATGCTGCGCCGGTCGTTGCTTCCGCAGCCGCGGGCGTCATCGGAAAGGTCAATATGTACGGCGGCGCTGCCTTCTGCTTCGGTGTGTTGTTTGTTGTTCTTTACTTCGCGCATTTCAAGATGTTCGAAGGATACGAGAATACCGTCCAGACCTCACAGGCAGACGCAAAGGCTTCCGCGAAGGACAAGACCAGCGGAAAGGATCTGCTCCGCGCGCTTGCGCAGAACCCGCCCCTGATCGCTCTTCTGATCGCGGATCTCGCAAAGTTCATGTTCAACTTCATCTGCATGGGTTTTGCCAGCTACTACTTCCTGTATGTAGCCAACAACGCAAAGCTCACGCCGGTGTACATTCTGATCACTAATGTATTCTGCATTGTCGGCGCCTATCTGAGCAAAACGCTCAGCAACCGTTTTTCCACCAGGAACACTACCATCGGCGTAATGGCAATCCAGGCAGTAATTCTGATCCTGGCGTTCTTCGGTCACAATAATGTCATGATGGTCATTATCCTGATGTCCGTATCCCTGTTCGGCTATGGCATCACCTACGCCTGCACTCCGGCCCTTTACGGCGATACCATCGTGTACAGTGAGTGGAAGACCGGAAAGAACGCTGCGGGATGGATCAGTGGCCTGCAGAATGTGCCGCTGAAGGTCTCCATCATGACCCGTGGCATCATCATCAGTGCCTGCCTCGCGGCCGGAGCATTCAGCCCAAAAATTGACCCGGCAGACACAAGCAATCAGCTGAAGACCGCCATCAGTGCAGGATTCATGCTGATCCCGGCTATCGCACTGATCATTGCGGTTCTCTGCCTGACCTTCGGCTTCCGCCTGACAAAGGACAAGGTCGATCAGTATGCCGCGGAAATCGAGGCAAGGAAAAGAGCCTGACACGGGCACAATTTAAGACGCGGAAAAAGCCTGGCCCGGCCACAAATTAAGACGGGGAAAAAGCCTGACCCGGCCACAAATTAAGACGGGAAAAAAGCCTGGCCCGGCCACAATCGCAACATTATAAAAATATGCTATAAAATATGGAGCGCCCTTCGGGGCGCTTTTTTTCTGGTGATGTATGACAAGAACCTCGGATCTGGTATACTGAAGCCAGGCAAAAACTGCATCGGGCAGACACACAGTGGCGATACACACATAACCTGCGTCCCCACTCTCTGCAGGCATGGCCTTCCGCGCGTTATCCTGCAGATATGACCCCCTGCAGGCATTATCCATAAAAACGTAAGCTTGCGCACGCTATCCTGCAGAACGTAACCCTGCAGTTGTGAGCCCGCAGGCACAATATTTTGAAATATTTCCGGAACATATAAAATCATCGTATAGCATCCGAACGACAAGGATAATATAAAATCTATGAATAATCGAACCACCGGTCAAAGCACCGATCCAACACAAAAATCCGACTCCTCCTGTTCCGAAACCTCCCGGTTTCCGTCCGGCTTTCACCCGCCTCTGCAGGTCATTGCAGATGCTCTGACTCTGGCCGGCATAGATTATCTTATTTCAGATACAACGGATGATTTGCGGTTTTTCGGGATCCGTATTTTCAGCAGAGAAACCATTACTGACGACAGCAAACCCGTCTCCGCACACATGTCACCCCGGAGCCGAAACCAACAGTCTTCTACGACAAACGACACATCCGCTCCCGCACTAAAGTACGTGTATCTGTGCCCGGAATCTGAATTAGACGGTCTCCCCGACGATTTTCTCTCCGGCAGGGCTTTCCTGCTTCTGTGCCGGGATCCGCACGCCTCGTTCCGCCGCTCCATGCCTGGGAGGATTTACATACGCGACAATCACAGCCTTCCGGAGATTCTCTCCCTGGTGCAGGATCTCTTTGATCGTTTTCACGAATGGGATCTGAAGATTCAGGAGGCATTTCTGCTCCAGACGCCCCTTCAGGAAATCTTTGACCTGAGCCAGACGATCTTTCGAAACCCCATCTTCCTGCATGACCGTGACTTTATTATCCTTGCGGAGTGCAATTACCCGGAGCAGAAGATGAAACGCGGACGGGACAGAAGAACCGGTCTTCCCATGGTGCAGATGGATCTGATCAACGATTTCCGCACCGATCCCGTCTATATCGATGGACTCAAAGAGCGCCGTCCTGTATTGTATCCCTCCGAACAGACCGGATATCAGATTCTGTACCGGAACATCTGGCAGGGCGATATTTACCGGGGCAGGATTCTGGACCTTGAGGTTGACAGCAGAATTCTGCCCGGTGATTTTGCGGTTATTGATTATCTTGGAGAACTCCTGGAGCATTTTCTGTATTCCGGTGATCTCAGAAAATTCAGCATCTCGGACGATACATACGAACTCATGGTCCGTCTGTGTGAGAAGAAAGAGACAGACGAGCAGCAGGTTCTGAGCTATCTCCGCTATCAGAACTGGAACCGGAACGACCGGTATGTTGTCATGCGGATCGTAACGCAGCAGAGGGATTTCAACATCATTTCCTCCTATGCGGTCCTTAACCAGATCAACACCATCCTGGCAGCCGGGCGGGCGTTTTTTCATCAGGAGGGAATCACTCTTGTTGTGAACCTCTCATACGCGCACGAAAAAACCTCCGACGTCGTCAGCCGTCTCGCGGTGCCCATGCGGGACAGTCTTCTGAAAATCGGCGTCAGCTCCGAGCTCCGTGATTTTTTCCGGCTGGGCATTCTCTTCGACCAGGCCAATATTGCCCTGAACTTCGGGCTCTCCGGCAGCAGCATGATCTGGTACTACTATTTTGATCAGTACATGCTCGATTATATGATCCGCTGCTCCACCGAAGACATGCCGGCGGAGCTTCTCTGCTCCGACGCCCTTCAAAAGCTTCTGGAGTATGATCAGAAAAACCACACTGCGCTTGCGCATACCCTGGAAGCATATCTGCTTCATGACCGGAATGTCCTGCAGACCTCGAAGGAGCTGTACATTCACCGGAGCACCCTCTCCTACCGGCTGGAGAAAATCCACCGGCTGATCAGCATCAACCTCGACGACCCGAAGGAGCGCATCAAGCTTCTGCTCTCCTATTACATGCTCGGGATGCTGCATGAGTAACGTTACATTTTTTAACCTGGTCACATGTCAAGAGCCGGACCGCACACCCGCAGGGCGTTCAGTCCGGCTCTTGTTTTTCGAATATCTGTAACGGCTGAAAAATAATTATGATTTTTACGCCATGAGTTTTTACTGTGTCAACGATCGTATCAGGAAAGAATCTGCATCAGGTCCTCTCTTGTGATCGTGCTGCTGGAAAGTGCGTCCCCGCTGAGGATCTGATCCGCCAGATCCCGCTTCATCGCCTGCATCTCCAGAATTCTGTCTTCGATCGAATTGCGAATGATCATCTTATACACGGTGACTACCCGCTTCTGACCGATCCTGTGCGCGCGGTCCGTTGCCTGATCCTCCGCCGAGGTGTTCCACCACGGGTCATAATGAATCACAACGTCCGCTCCAGTCAGGTTCAATCCGGTACCACCCGCCTTCAGGGAAATCAGGAAAACCGGGATCTCCGGATTTTCGTTAAAGTCCCGCACCAGCCTCGTGCGCTCTTCCTTCCGGGTAGCGCCTGTGATCTCATAGAACGGAATCTTCTCACGGATAAGCTCCTCCCGGATCAACGCCAGCATCGAAGTGAACTGTGAGAACAGGAGCGCCCGGTGGCCTTCATCGATCAGCGTATGAATCAGATCCATGACCGCCTCTCTCTTGGCGGATTCCCCCTTATATCCATCAAAGCACAGCGACGGGTCGCAGCAGATCTGCCGGATTCTGGTAATCGCTGCCAGAACCTGCAGCTTGCCCTTCCGGAAATCCTCATCGGTCTGCTTAGACAGATCCTTCTTCATCCGGAGAACCTCGGCATCATAGAGCTTCTGCTGCTCCTTCCCCATCTGCACATAGCGGACTTCCTCCAACTTATCCGGAAGATCCTTCAGCACATCCTTCTTCAGACGACGCAGAATAAACGGAGCCACCATGCGCCTGAGATGTTCTCCCGTCTTCTCATCCCCGTTTACAACCGGCTGTTCAAAGGTTGAGTGGAATTCCTCGTACCGGTACAGGAAACCGGGCATCAGATAGTCGAAAATCGACCAGAGCTCGGACAGCCGGTTCTCAATCGGCGTTCCGGTCAGCGCATATCTCGTCTCTGCGCGGATCAGCTTCACGGCCTTTGCCGCCGCCGTTCCCGGATTCTTGATGTACTGTGCCTCATCAATCACCTCGTAGCGAAAGCTCAGACCATCATAGAAAGCGATGTCCCGCTTCAGCAGATCGTAGGAAGTGACGAGAACGTCATAGTCCTGATACTCCTCGAGCATTCTTTTTCGCTCCGAAGCGGACCCGGCAACCACCAGCGTCCTCAGCTCCGGCGCGAACCGGTGCAGCTCCTCCTCCCAGTTGTAGATCAGCGAGGCGGGGCTGATAATCAGGCTTACACCTGTCTTCTCCGCCTTCAGCTTCTTCGTTTCCGCCGCACTCAGCTCTTCCTGCTCCGATTCCAGTTTCGACGCAAGGAGCGCGGTGATCACCTGAAGCGTTTTTCCGAGTCCCATCTCATCGGCGAGGATGCCTCCGAAGCCATAGCGGTCAAGAATGCGAAGCCAGCGATACCCTTCCTTCTGATATTTCCGCAGCGTCTGCGCCAGCGAATCCGGAACCTCGAAATCGGAATCCTCCACCGTTTTGAATTCCTTGATCAGCTGCTTAAATTTTTTATCGCGAACCGCATACAGATCCTCCGTCTGCTCCAGCATCTTGTCGAGATACAGGGCACGGTAAGCGGGAAGCTGCATCTTGCCTTTCACGAATTCCTGCAGGGGAATCTGAAGTGTCTCGAGCATCTCACTCAATTCTTCGACCGAATCGTTCTGATCCAGCTTGAAAAAACTGCCGTCTTTGAGCCGGACATATTTTTTCTTGCGTCGATACATGTCAAGAATCTGATAAATCTCGTCCTCCGTCAGATCCTCTGTCGAAACCGTGAGATCCAGCAGATTGCTTTCCACATTGATGCCGACCTTCATCGGAAGCCTGCGGCGGATTCCCAGATTCCGGAACTGTGCCGTCATGCGCACCTCTCCATAGTCCAGGAGCTCATCGATCCCGTGATCCAGAAGCTGAAACAGCCTGTCATCGTCTTTCTCCGCATACATCAGATGAAGCATCGGATCGTACAGATCAAAATACTGATGCAACGCATTGCAGTAAGCCCACTCCGCTTCTGAATCCCGATACGAGGGACTGAGTTCTTCCTCACCATCCTGTTTTTCAATGACATCCGTAACCGGATAGGTCTCCTTGCCATATGCCGCCTCGGCACTGCACAAAAGCAGCTGACTGTCATAATCCAGGTACGCGGTGAAACCAGGCTTTGGCGGAATCAGCCCCTTCACCCGTTCCGGCTGCTCCTCACGGACATCCGCGATTTCCCGCAGTTTCGGCAGTACATCGTGATAAAATCTGCCGAGATTTTTCCGCCCGATCGAAAGATCAAGCCTCCCACCGGTACTGCGCAGCAGCATCTCTATGCGCTCCGAGGATTCTCTCGTCACACGGTTCAGATACTTTTCCTGATAATAATACAGGTGATCCAGTCCTTTCATGAGCCTGGGAAGATCACTCGTCACGCGAACGCCATCCACCGGCTCCGTCGCGTTCTTCGGTATCGGAGTAACGGTAATCGTCGGTGTAATCTCCTTGTCCCGAAGATGTATGATCCTCTTCCCCGCACCTGCATTCAGGGCTTTATTCCAAATCTCAACGGGATGCGTGCCGATCAGGTCGGCGAAACGATCCAGCCAGCTCCCGATCAGCGGCAGATTTGCCTTATAATCGAAGGTATAACTGTTCAAATAGCTGCTCTTCATTTCCATATATCGCTGGGACTCCAGATGATTCTCCAGAGCTTCCCGGATAAAATCGAACCAGGCCTTATCCTCGTCGCTCTTCAGGAAATCCTCACCCATCTGAAATTCCGTTTTGCTTCCGAACTTCATGCGTTCCTTGTTCTGCATGGCCTTTACAAATTCGCTGAGATTCTTTATCTTGTACAGCCTGTCTTTTCCAATATAGAAAGTGGCGGAAAGCATCCCGTGCTCCAGCTCCAGACGGGGTTCCATCGTAAGCTTCTCCGACGGGCGGACTCCAGCATCCCCGGTATCCCCGGACTCTACCGCCCCGGTGCTGCTCTGTGTGTTCTTATCCGCGAACATAGACAGAAAGTTTTCGGTGCCATAGCTGGATGCGTCTCCGAGATTGTGTTCCTTCAGATAATCCTCCATCATCAGCAAAGCAGCGACTTCATGAACACAGAGTTTTGTCGGATTCTCCAGCGGAAAACCGATCCCATACCGGCAATCCCAGTCTTCACACTGTGAGGAAATGATCCTGTGCTGGTCAAACATCAGGGTAGCCTTCCGATTATAATAGTTATCCCCAAACCGGAGAATTGCCTGTCCGACCATTGGTCCCGTCTGCATCTGATTATCCTGCAGGTAACCGGTAGACATGGTAAAATCCAAAATTTTGATATCTGATTGAATTCTGGCCTTTCTTCCCGTCCTTCTTCCTGAAGAAGATTTTTTCTTCTCTGCTTCCGGATGAACCAGCTGTTCCGCCGCTTTCCACACTTCGTTGGAAATTCTCAGATGCTTCCGAAATTCCTCCGGATGGAAATAGCGGTAATCGTCCGGCCGATATTCCTCTGCATCCTCCGCACCCGCGGCATCCTCCCGTTCCTTCGCGGTCTCCTCTCTAAGCTTTGCCAGACCTTCCAGTGGATTCCGGACATCGTTTCCTTTAGGGCCAGTCTTTCCGCTTTCCAGAACATTTCCTTCGCGGTCCAGAATATCGTAGATACCATACTCCCCGAACCATCCGTCTGACTCCCCGCGCCCACTTCCCGTTTTGCCTTGAGACGAACGGCTGGCCGATCCTCCGGAATGTTCCACACCCGCCTTATCTGATCCGGATTTTTCTTCGTTTTTTTCATCCGAATCTACATAAAGCTTCTCGTATTCATCTTCAATTGCCAGCAGCACAGCAGCCTCATGCTTGCACGGCATGCCGGCCGCAGCATAAGGGCAGGTACAGGACATCTCCCGGATCTCACCGGCTGATGCCTTGATGACGACATGGTAGTTCCTGCTTCCCCGTACCGTTGCCTCATAGATATCACCGCCACGATGCTCAGGATCGCTCTCCCAGGACAGCTTCTTGGCCTTTCCTGCACGATAATATTCCCTTCCTCTCGTCAATATCGTCTGTGAAAACAGGCTTCGCCATGTACTCATATTTACAGCTCCATTCCATATTCTGAATTTTGTGCGGAATCACCCGCAGGTTTACACCGCAGGCTTGCCAGCCGCAAAACTGCCCATCGCGGGCCTGCCAGTCGCAAAACTGCCAGTCCCAGTGCCTCTCACTAATCAGCAGTATATCAGAAAATCGGTCACATACAAAACATATATGACCTGTTCACGGCATTTGCCACGATGTATTCTCTGCTGCGTATTGCGACGCTGATCCGCCGGACTGGCAAAGCAGAACAACAGCAATCCCCCTGATGTATCATGATCACGATGATCCAGTAAACGGCCATACGATACATCAATTGGTTCAGGAAAATAAAGAACGTTCTACCATGAGCAAAAAAATCATTTATATTTTACGCAATTTAATTGACTAATGTCATTTTGTGTGCTATTCTGAGAATGTAAGCAAAACAACAGCAAAGGTTACCGCAATCAGGAGGACAGGACATGTACGATTATGATGTGATATTTATCGGAGCCGGCCATGCGAGCTGGCATGCAGCAATGATTCTGCTTCAGGCAGGCAAGAAGATGGCTTTTGTAGAGAGAGATGTCGTCGGAGGAACCTGCACCAACTACGGATGCAATGCCAAGATTCTTCTTGACACGCCCTTCAATTATCTGGACGGTCTGAAGCGGTATCAGGGCATCGGTATTTCTGATCTGCCGAAGCCGGACTGGACGAGTCTGATGAACTACAAGAAGAAAGTAATTTCTCCGCTGAATAAGATTATGGAGGGGATGTTCGAGAACGCGCATATGCCGGTCATTCACGGAAACGGAAAACTCGTGGATGCGCATACCGTTGATGTCGACGGCAGAAAGATTACCGCTGAGAACATTGTGATCGGCACCGGTGAGCATGCCATGAAGCAGGATATTCCGGGTAAGGAATATATCCACGACAGCAGAGATTTTCTGGATCTGGACAGTTTCCCCGCACGTATCGCCTTCATCGGCGGCGGAATCATCGCCATGGAATTTGCTTCCATAGCCGTACAGATGGGTGCTCAGACCACAGTGATCGAATACACTGACCGGGTGCTCCGCATGTACCCTGAAAAATATGTAGGCCGTGTGGTAGACAAAATGAAAGCCGCAGGTGCCTCCTTCCTTCTGAATCATGAAGTGAAAGAGATCTCAAAGAAGGGAAGCTCCTATGTTCTGACCTTTGCTGACGGATCCACTCTCGAGACCGACTATGTCCTCGAAGCCACAGGGCGCGCGGCAAATACGGAAAATCTCGGACTTGAGGATCTTGGCATCTCCTATTCGAGAAGGGGCATTCAGGTGGACGACCACATGAGAACCTCCGTACCGAATATTTATGCCTCCGGGGACTGTGTAGACAAACGGATTCCGAAGCTGACCCCGACGGCAACTTTTGAGTCCAATTATATCGCCACTCAGATACTCGGAATCAATCCGAATCCGATTCAGTATCCGGTCATCCCGAACCTGGTGTTCACTCTTCCGAGAATCTCTCAGGTGGGTGTAACGCTGGAACAGGCCGAGGCACAGCCGGATGTATATGACATCGAGGTCGCGGAATTCGGCAAACGTCTTCTCTTCGAAGCAAAGAACCAGCCGGATGCCGAGTTCACCTTTATCTTTAATAAGAAGCGCGAGCTTGTAGGCGGAGCTTTTTACGGAGAGGACGCCGGCACAAATGCCGATATCGCCGCTCTCATCATCAATCAGAAGCTCACCGGCATGCAGCTCAACCAGATGATCTTCACCTTCCCGACCGAATCACAGGCGCTTCTGAACCTCCTGACACCTCTGATGCTGAAGAAAGTTTAAATAATCGAGTAGGAGGCGGTGACTAACCGCCGTCCTCTCACAACACCGTACGTACCGTTCGGTATACGGCGCTTTCAATAGTTGACGTGCACAGACTGATAGGCCGTGGCTAA
>NZ_JBQKIK010000043.1:0-13562 GCF_052117805.1 Bilifractor sp. LCP21S3_F8
AAAGAAACTTCCCGTAGCCATAAAGTGAAAGCCAGCGCCTTGAGACGCTGGCCTAGCAACACGGGCTTATAGCCCGGACCGAACCACCCGTTTCACGGGTGGCGGCGATTTACGCGAACAGTGAGCCGCAGCCGAATGCGAAGTATTCGTGTGCGGCGAGCGTCGCGATAGCGAGATAAAACTCGCGCAGCGTGTTTTATCTCGTTCTGCGTTTCTGATGAACGCGAGCTGTGCAGCGAAGAACCGGGAAAAAAACTGAGGAAAAAAGAACGGAAGAAAAGAACCGGAAAAAGACTGAGAAAGATAAAGAGGTAATATGAAATGCCATCGCCGTCGATGAAAGAGGGTCTGTTCTCTGACCCGTTATTTAACCGGAAGCTGGTGTCTCTCGCTGTCCCGATTGCTCTTCAGAGCCTGATGCTGGCAGCGGTTGCGGCTGCGGACGCCATTATGCTGGGCAGGCTGAATCAGGACTCCATGGCAGCGGTATCGCTTGCAACACAGATTCAGTTCGTAATGAACATGTTTCTAAGCTCTGTGGTATCGGCAGGATCCATTCTCGGTTCCCAGTACTGGGGCAAACAGGACCTCCTGAGTCTGCACGATATCTTCAATCTCATGCTCCGTCTTTCTTTCCTGATTGATCTTCTGTTCGGGCTGCTCTGCATCCTGACCCCGGGTCTTCTGATGGCCTTTTTCACCAACGACCCGACACTTTCGGAAATCGGTGTCTCCTATCTCAGGATCGCCGGCTGGTCTTACCTGCTGACCGGTATCTCGCAGTGCTACCTGACCATCATGAAGCTCACAGGACACGCGAACCGGACAGCGCTCATCTCATCAAGTGCCGTTATCCTGAATATTGTCCTGAACACGATATTCATCTTCGGCCTGATCGGGTTCCCGGAGATGGGCGCAAGGGGAGCCGCGCTCGCCACGCTGATCTCCAGAATCGTCGAGCTGGCATGGGCTGCGGGGTCCTCGCTTCAGAAGGGCTTTGTCCGCCCGGATCTTACGAGGCTTTTTCACCGCAACCGCCTGCTGGGATCGGATTTCCGGAAAATCAGCCTGCCGCTTCTCGGAGCCTCTCTTCTGTGGGGAATCGGTTTTACCTCCTATTCCGCCATCATGGGGCATCTCGGTCAGGATGCCGCTGCCGCCAACTCCGTTGCCGCCGTGGTACGGGATCTTACCTGCTGTATGTGCAACGGTATCGCGAATGCCGGATCCATCCTTCTCGGGAATCAACTCGGTCAGGGGAATCTGGACATGGCGAAAATCTATGGACAACGGCTGATGAAGCTTTCCTTCCTCATTGGATTTATCACGACCGCGGTCGTTCTTGCAGTGATTCATCCGGTATTGCTTTTCTACCGGCTGACTCCCAATGCAAGAACATTATGTGCCGGCATGCTTGCTATTACCTCATTTTATATGATCGGCCGATGTGTGAACACGGTCGTAATCAATGGTATCTTCGACGCAGGAGGAGATACGAAATTCGATGTCTACTCCCTCATTGTCGTCATGTGGGGAATTGCCATTCCGGTCGCGCTGTGCGGAGCCTTCTTGTTTCACTGGCCGGTTCTTCTGGTCTACGCCTGCACCTGCCTCGATGAAGTTGGAAAAATTCCATGGGTCATTCACCACTTTCACAAATACCGCTGGCTGCGCAATCTCACCCGCTAACGGCTCCGGAAATCTTTTTCCGCCACTATTTCATATACTGCCGCCGGAAAGCTTTTCCGCCACTACTTCATATACTGCCACCGGAAAGCCTTTCCATCGCTTCTTCATGTGTCGGCACTGGATAGCTTTTCCGCCACTTTTTCATATGCCGGAGCGTCCACCTTGAGGCGACGGGCGTTCCGGACGACCTCAAAGATCAATCCGTCGATTTCAGAAGCCTTTCCGCAGGCGACATCTTTCTGAAGCGATGTTGTCATATCCGGTTTCAGGCTGTCCAGAATATGCAGATTTCTTTTCACGATGTCTTCCGTAAAGACAATTCCCTCTTTTTCCGCGATCCTTCCGATTTCGCGGACAAGCTCACAGAAGAAGTCACGATATATCCCCTCTTTCTGCATCGCCCCCGCGCTGACTCCGAAATAAAGGCCGCATGCTCCCTGCGGTGAGACATAGGAAAACTTCAGCAGCGCGTCTCTTTGGATGTTGTCGCTGAGTCCGCCCCCGATTCCGCATTTTGCAAGATCTTTTTCTATCTCACGAAGATCCGTCCGGAACTCCGCGGGATCCCGCACACCAAAGACAACCCGCAGGATATCACCGCTCATCAGTATTACACCAGGACTGCGGAGCTGGGAGGCGACATAAATACAGCCATCCGTTACCAGAATGCCGGGAAGCTGATTCTGCATGACTGCCCCGGTTCCATAGATATTCAGGATCGGGATGACGATACTGTCCTTGCCGGCAATTCTCCGCAGAAACGGATACAGAGATTCCAGAGAATATCCCTTCACACAGACAAAAATCACGTCCGGATGATCCGTATACTCCTCCATTGTGCAGGCCTTTACTGGTTTCAGTGTGAATTCGTCGTCCGTCCGGATCACACGAAGACCATTATCCTTCATTGCTCGCAGATGTGCGCCTCTGGCAATGAAGGTCACATCCATTCCTCCGCGAGCCAGATACGCGCCCAGTGCGCCTCCGGTGCCTCCCGCTCCGATTACAAGATATTTTCTCATTTCCTCCTCCTTCTGATGCAAACCTCTGGCTGTCATTCTCCTCCTGTCTTCTGTTTATGCGATGACCATGAGCAGTGTGCCGGCGCCGATCAGCACGCATCCGATCACAGATTTCACGGTAACCTGCTCGTGAAGAAACAGAAACGCCATGACAAGGGTGATCACAACGCTCAGCTTATCAACCGGTACTACCTTTGAAGCATCTCCGATCTGGAGCGCTCTGTAATAGCACAGCCAGGATGCTCCTGTCGCAAGACCGGACAGAATCAGAAAGATCCAGCTTCTTCTGCTGATGGAGGCGACACCGCCCTGCACATTTGTCAGAAAAACCATTCCCCAGGACATGATGACGACCACAACCGTTCGAATTGCCGTAGCCAGCGTTGAATTCACGCCCTCAATACCGACCTTGGCAAGTATCGAGGTCAATGCCGCGAAGATCGACGAACCAATTGCAAACAATAGCCACATACTATTCTCCTTTCCCCTCATTTAAGGGTAAAACAAAATCCACGCCTTTTTTATTATACCATATTAAGTAACTCCCATACGATACATTACGGCTGGGCTTATACAGTACACACCCATATGATACTTCGTGCCATAAACTGTATAAGTCCCCGCGTCACTTCGCTGCTTCGCAGCTTCCGTGCCGCTAACAGGTATTCGCACTTCCGTGCCGCTTACGCGTCACTTCGTGCTCATACCTGTTGTCGTCGCTAATGTTCTTGCCCACTGGTGAGCAAGCTCCCCGTGGGCCAAGAACATTGCGACTGGACTTATACAGTACAATAATCCCCGGCGGATAAATCCGCCGGGGATTTGGTATACTTATTTCATGCCTGAAAATAACAGTTTCTGTCTTCAGCACCTTCCATTTTATTCTGGTTTATAGTCGTCAAAATCATACCTGATTGTTCCAAAAGGTGTCTCCTGCTCGCGAAGCGCGATGGATTTTGACATTGCCTTGATTTCATCTGCAGTCACGCTGCGTCCGAGCTCGCTGGAAAGTACAACACCTTCAGAGAGAAAAGCAGTCTGCATTGCGATATACGGAGAGTCAACGCGTGTCTCGTCCGTAAGCTCGCCGCGAAGATAAGAATACCACTGCAGCTGGTTATCATTGTACTTCTCCATCTCAGGATTAAGAGCAAGCTCCTGCATGCCCGAGATATCACCGATCGCACATTCGATTTTATTGTCGAATAACACGCCATCCCCATCTACGCCGAACCACTCAAGCCTCGGCTTCTGGAGAGCGCCTCCTCCTACGATGGATCCTCCTTCCGGAACCGCCAGCGGCCCTCCGGTGGTATCAACATCCGTAAATTTCAGTCCGCCAAGAGAACCCGCAATGAAGCTTGTGCCGATTTCATCCATGTGTATCGCCCAGTCCTCATAGATATCCATTGAAATTCCACCCTTGAACCGCGCCATTCCAACGCCAAGATCCTCGATCGGCGTATGGCAGTTTACCGCATTGTCAATGCGCGCATCTCTCCAGTAGGAACAGCTCTGTACACCGTACACGCTCTCCAGTTCCGGCATTCCAAGCACGTACAGCATCTGTGCCAGATGATAGATTCCCAGATCAAACAGAGGTCCATGAACACCGATCTTCGGATCAATAAAGTCATGACTGAAAAACGGCATGTCATAACCGGGCCTGCCCTGTCTCCTGTGACCAACGCTTCTTACATGGTATACATCTCCCAGTTTGCCCTCCGCAATCATTTTTTTTGCGATACGGGTCTGCGGGTTGTAGATAGAGCTGATCTGAACAGCAAGCTTCTGTCCGTACTTTTTCTGCGCATCGTAAAGAATTTTTGCGTCAGCATAGCTTGCTGCCATCGGTTTCTCCGAATAGCAGGGATAACCCGCCGCCATTACTGCTGTCGCAACAGATGTGTGCAGATTGTTGTGTACACAGACCTCAACCTCATCAATGTCGTCTCTCTTCAGCATCTCCCGGAAATCCGTATAAAGCCGGTCTTCCGGAAGACCATATTTCCTGCCGAAGGCTTCCACCTTCTCCTTTACAATATCACATGCTGCAACTACGGTGAGGTTCTGCCCTCTTTTCTTCAGATTATTGATCACGGTCATATGCCTGTCGGAGATCATTCCCGTTCCGATGATGGCAATTCTGATTTCCTTCATGTTTTGTCCTCTTATTTGAATAATTACTTCTTTCGTCTTCTGCTCAAGGTTCACCCAAGCTGCTTACCAGCCGAGAATTCTAAGGTATTCACGGCTTCTTCTCGCGCACTCCAGGGGATCCATGTCATAATGCTCATCCTGTTCGACAACAGCCCATCCTGTATTTGCACGGAGCGCAGCATCCAGAATCGGCTCCCAGATCATCTGGCCAAATCCGACCGGACGGAACCCGAAGTAACCCTCATCCTCTCCGGACTCCTCCTGATCGATCCCGATCAGCTTGTACATATTTTTCACTTCGCCGCGCTTGATGTAATCCTTCAGATGAATGACCGGCAGACGGTCGGTGTATTTCTGAATAAACTCAGTGACCTTACCGGTCGCGACGTCACACCAGCAGGTATCAAGCTCACTCATCAGATGATCATGCGGAATTGCCTCGAACATTGCGTCATATCCCCATCTTCCATCCGGAAGTTTCACAAACTCGAAATCATGATTGTGATACAGGAAGGTCATACCCGCCTGATGGATTCTCTCCCCTACCTTATCCAGCAGAGGGAGAAACTTCTGAAATCCCTCCGGATTTACCGGCCGATATTCCTCCGCCATATAAGGCATCACCAGATATTTTACTCCGATTTCCGAATAATCCGCGATCACACGATCCAGATCCTCCACCATGTCCGCGAATGGTACGTGCGCTGAAATCGGAACCAGGCCCACCTCTTTCAGGATATCTCTGACCTCCGCAGGCTTCAGTCCGTATAATCCGGCCAGTTCTACGCCGTCATAACCATAATCTTTGATCTTCTGCATTACATTCCTGAAATTTTCCGGATGCTCCTCCAGAAGATCTCTCAATCCATAAACCTGTACAGCAACAGGAATCTTTCTGTCCATCGTATCTACCTCACTTAACCTTAACTTTTATTCAAAATCAACGGACTTTCCGGTGCGTCCGGATTCTCTGACCGCATCCATGAGTTTCAGCACGCGGCGCACCTCCGGTATTTTTACAAATGCTTCCTCCTCGCCGTGATAGTAACGGATGTAATGCTCAAAATAATTTCTGTGGCTCGTATGCACTTCCGGAAGCGGCTCCGTTACAATGGTTCCTTCCGGTGCAGGTCCGAACGATCTTGTCGGCCCTGCGGCAGTCATCGTTCTCTTTCCTCCGACATTTGTCAGAAGATGGGTGGTACGCACAATCTTTCCTTCCGGGAAGAATCCGTCCACATACGCGGTACCCTTGTTTCCGGCGACAAACCAGTGCCGCTCAAACCATTTATCCGCGGTCTTATCCGCCAGGTAATACGTACCCAGTTCAACCGTTGCCGTTACACCGTTATCAAAGCGCAGCATGATCTGAAAATAATCATCCACCTCTTTATTGATGACATTCCGGATATCCGCAAACACAGACTTCAGCTTTGCGCCTGGGAACATCCAGCAGACCTGATCAAGAAGATGAACACCCCAGTCATACAGCATTCCGCCGCCTTCACTTTTAAATACGTGCCAGTCATGCATGTTTCCATTGAAGCCGTAAAGCTGATTCTTGATCGCATACACATTTCCAAGTGTGCCGGAATCGTACACTTCTTTTGCGGTGCGGAAATCCGGATCAAACCTTCTCTGCTGATGAACCGTGAACCGGACTCCATTTTCCTTCACTGCCACTTCCATGTCATCCAGCTCCGCCAGGCTCATTGCCACCGGTTTTTCACAAATAATATCTTTGTACTTTCGTTCTCTATCGTATCTGATTGGTCTGTCTGTTCTGAAAAATCTGTTCTATCACATTTATCTGATCTGAGAATCTATTACATCTCATTTATCTGATCTGAGAATCTATTACATCTCCTCTGTCTGATCAGAGAATCTGCTGCGTCTCATACAATCAGAAGATGCCGCTCATTCACATGATGTCCAAACTCGGGCATATATACCATGTTTTCCTGATCCGGATCCAGATTGGCCTGTATGATCGGTGGCATATAAGAAGAGGTAAAGCAGAAGCCATACTTCAGATCGTGATAGCCCTGTGCAAGGCCCCCTTCCTTTTTCACCTTCAGTACTGCCGGCTTTGTCACCGACCAGTGCACCTGATAATTTGTCCGCATCTCCTCATTTGTATACTCTTCTCCATTGATCACCCAAGTGATACGATCCTTTTCGATCTTCTCGCCATCAATAAATAATGTACCCGGCCGGATCTGAGAGAGAAAAATTCCTCTGTAATACGGAAGCCGAACCTTAAACTGAAAACCTGTCGTCTTGCCTTCTGCATCTTTAATATTTCTGAATCCAACGGACTGAATTACTTGCTTTTCCATCTCTGCACCTCCTTAGTCTCCGAGAAGATTTTTCAGCATGATGTGCTGTTTTCTCAGTGTCTGTCCAACCTCATATCCATCTTCGTACTTATCAGCGCCTTCATATTCGCTCAGAAGATATCCGTCATATCCATTTTCGGTCATCACCTTGATGATCTCCGGATACGGAATCGTTGTTTCCTCAAAATCATCGCTCATATGAATAAACTTTGCATGGCAGCAGTAGATATATGGGAGCAGCGGAATAATGTCCTCCGGTTTGTTCGGCGTGTAATTTGGATCCCTCCATTCTCCCTCCGCAAATGTAGTGCGGAATACTGAGAAATCAATATTGAGTCCGAAGTTCTTTGTTCCCGTTTCCTTGATGAAATCTACAAAATCCGTCACAAGCTTTCCCTTCAGATTCGATGGATTATGTATCTCCGGGCACATTTTTATATTCAGTTCCTCTGCCAGAGGAAGTGCTCCCTTGATGATTTCCCTCCAGTTCAGAACAGGCTCCAGAAGATCATTGATTACCGGCATCTTGGTACGCATTACCGTAAAACCAAGGCGGTGTGCCAGACGGATGTCACGCTTGAGCATTTCCACGGCTTCTTCTGTGGTAAGATCTCTGTCTCCCAGGACATGCGAATCAATCCAGTTTCCATACTCAACCGGAACGATTTCGTACTTATCGCAAAGCCGGAACCAGTTTTCCACCCACTCATCCGTCGGATAGGGATAATTCTCAATATGTGTATTTGCCAGAATTTCGATACCATGCGCACCCATGTCATGCACATCCTCGAAGCAATCCTCCAGTGTCTTTGTGAGACCGAATTCCGCCGAATAGCTGTATAGTGCCACTCCACGTTTTGGCCCTTTTTTGTTGTATGTATACATAATTGTCCTCCTTCATCCACGTGATTATATCTATAATAATACTATATGTATTGATAATATTTCAGTATCTGCCCCGTAAGCGGGGCAGGCTGATTTACGCGAACAGTGAGCCGCAGCCGAATGCGAAGCATTCGTGTGCGGCGAGCGTCGCGATAGCGAGATAAAACTCGCGCAGCGTGTTTTATCTCGTTTCTGAATCCCTCAGAAAAAAGTTGCACTGCTAATAAATCATCTGAAAAGACCGGCTCTTCTCGCTGATGTTTTTCCTGCGCATCAGCTTTTATGATTACAGTTTACCTGAATCTCTGTCTGGAAGCTTTCCTGATCCTTACATTTTTCATGCATTTACTTGCATCAGAAAGGCGTCAAAAAAAGGCCGTGCAAGAAATGATCATCATCTCTTGCACGGCCTTTTTATCGGCAAACCGTATCTCAGTTTTTTCTTCTTCGATAGATATGCATCAGAACAACCTCCTGAGCATCCAGTTCTACCGTAATTTTCAAAGTACCATCCGCGTCCGTACTCCCTCTTTCCAGTTCTATCTCCGGGACGCTGACTGCCTGAAGATATTTGATTTCCTCTCTCGTCAGATCACTCTCAAAGCCAAGATGCTTCCACTTATCCAGGAGACTGCCGCTTCTTGTATTCAGGCGGCGGTTTTTGATCGCATATACTCCGGACGGATCCATGTGCAGCAGGTTCAGTTGAATCTTCAGAGGTTTCTCATCCTCAAAACGAATCTTCCGAACCTTATCCAGATCCACCTGTTCATCTCCCGGGATCATTTCCTTTCGAAACCATGAAAAATGATGGAACAGGATAATCAGCTCATTTTTCTCATTTCTGGTGATGATATAATTCTTACCTCGTGAAAGAAACTGCGGACCCAGGTCGTTTAAGAAAGCAAGCGCAAAGAAAGCCGGCTTTCGGATCGTATCTTTTGTGAGAAGCCCGACACCTCCGTTAATCACTCTGTTTGTATCAAAATAACTGCTGACCCAATCCGTTCCTCCCATGACACACAGTAAGTCTGTTTTGCCCCACAAGTCGATAACCCCGGCCGCAAGGTACGCGGAACGAAAGCAGGAATCATTGAGAAAATTGCGATTCGCGATCGTATTGTTCCATTCCGTAATATAAAGCTTACGATCATCGATACCGCAATCCTGCATCATCTGCCGAATCCGGAGCACCTGCTCCACTTCCATATCCGGGTTTGCAGTCAGATAACGCGCACTCCCCTTATTCTCATAAGGGAAAAGAAGAAATGACGCGAAATCGGGAATGCAATGACCCTCCACACATTTTCTGTAAAATTCAGTATTGAACGCAATATCGCTGTCAATGACTGAGAATATACCGCCAATCTCAGCCTCCGGTATCGATGCTTTGACAAGCCGGTACATGGTTTCCCATGCCTGAAAAAAATCATAATGCGAATCCCGATACAGCGCAGAATTTCCCTGATGAAAACTATCATAGGAAAGCTCAAAGATCCACCTCGAAACCTCCTGCTGGCCGTACCGGTTTACAATATTATCGATAAATGAGGACAGAATATCCTCCCAGATCTCTCTCGATTCAAAAAGAATATATTCCTCATTATAATAGACCGTTTCTCCGCCGGTTCGGATAGCGGTATCCGGTCTTCTGCCAAAATCCAGAAACGGACGCAGATGGTTCTTTACCAGAAAATCCAGGGCCTGATTGATGATATCAAAATTATACTGTCCAAGACTTTTTCCGTCAGACACCTGTGTCTTTACCGAGAAAATATTCCACAGCCGTATGATCGAAAAGTGAAGATGTTCCTGAAGATGCAGGACATGAAACTGGATATTCGCATTTGTCATGCTGTACAGGGATCCTATGTTGACAGCCTTATCCCATACCCGTTCATACTCTTCCGGAATCACCTCCGTCTGGTCCAACGAAATATGGCACTTCCGTTCCCCGCTGCTCTCCTGATATCCCTTTTCCAGAAGCTTCTGCCGGATTTCTTGTTCTTCCTCTATCTGATGCTTTTCATCTTTTCTGGCGTTTTCTCTGTTTCTGTCACGATATTCCGAAGGTGACATATGCATGATCTTTCGAAAAGCCCTGCTGAAGGACGCAGAATTGGAAAAGCCGCAGTTCATGGCAATCTGCGTCAGATTCTGATCGGAATAATTAAGCAGTCTCAGAGACGACCTCACCCGCAGCTGCATAACATAATCCGCAAAATAAACACCCGTCTTTTTCCTGAATATTCTCGACAGGGTCGATGCTGAAACATACATCTGCTCTGCAAGCACGGACAGGTTAACCTCCTCATTGATGTGGCTGATGATATACTGCATCATCTGCTGCATCCTTACATCTGACTCTCCTTCCTTCAGACCGTCATTGCTCCGGCGGACAGAATAATTCTCAATCAGATGATCCAGCAGCTTAAGCAGAAGGCTTGCCTTCCGGGCATCTGTCTGATGCCTCCGGTAAGTATAATCAGCCGTAAGGTCAATAAGAATCTCACGAATGTCCTGGTAGGAATGAAGGGTGTCATTGACTGAATCCGCGTACAGGCTCAGTGTTCTGCCTCCCATGATCTGTGCGGTAAGGGAAGCAGAGTAGGAAGCCACACCATACAGCGCGCTGTGCGCATGATCCATTACATATTCTGTGCCGGGATTTATAAGCAGAATATCATCCCGGCACATGTGAATTTTCTCTCCATAATACCGTACCGTCATTTCCCCATCCAGGAGAAACAGGATCAGCAGATCCGTCTGAAGATCCCCCTCTCCCTCCCGGGCTTTCCGTACAGTATAATCAAGATAGTTCAATTGATCTTATTCTCCATATCCGTCGGGATTTTTCACCTGCCAGTTCCAGGAATCCCGGCACATATCCTCAATGTTCTTCTCGGCTGTCCATCCGAGAATTTCCTTTGCCTTTGTCGGATCCGAATAACAGGTCGCGATATCTCCGGGACGTCTCGGATCAATGACATACGGGATTTCCTTGCCGCAGGCCTTGGAAAACGCTTTGATGATGTCGAGAACAGAATACCCCACACCGGTACCAAGATTGAAGATCTGAACATCATCAAGCTTCTGGAATCCTTCGATGGCCTTCACATGTCCCTTCGCCAGATCTACGACATGGATATAATCACGAACGCCGGTACCATCCGGTGTGTCGTAATCGTTGCCGAAGACATGAACCTTCTCAAGCTTTCCCGAAGCGACCTGTGCGACATAGGGCAGAAGGTTGTTCGGAATTCCCTTCGGATCCTCACCGATAAGACCGCTTTCGTGTGCGCCGATCGGATTGAAATAACGAAGCAGCATGATCTTCCAGCTGTGATCCGCCTTCCAGATATCGGTCAGGATTCTCTCCTGCATGGCTTTCGTCTCTCCGTACGGATTTGTCGTAGTACCGAGCGGGCACTTCTCCGTGATCGGAATTTCGGCCGGGTCTCCGTACACCGTGGCGGAGGATGAGAAAACAAACTGTTTGCAGCCGTGATTTCTCATAACATCGGTAAGCGTAAGCGTACTCAGCAGATTGTTTGTATAATATTCAATCGGTTTTCTCGTGGACTCTCCGACCGCCTTGTAACCGGCAAAATGAATTACCGCATCAATCTTCTCGGCGTCAAACAGAGCATCCAGTGCCTTGCGGTCACATACGTCAATCTTGTAGAACTTCGGTCTTTTTCCGGTGATTGTCTCGATCCGGTCCACCACAAGTTCCTTTGAATTGTAAAGATTGTCTGCAATCACCACATCATAGCCTGCGTTCAGAAGCTCCACACAGGTATGACTTCCGATAAATCCAGTTCCGCCTGTAACTAAAATCTGCATTGCTTTCTCCTTCCTGTCATCCTGAAGATGATGCATGACGCAACCCGCCCGCGGGTCACGCGATCTCCTGATTCTGTCTCATTTTCATTCTTCGAAGTCTGATTCTTCGAAATCTGTATCCCGCACTTTGTCTGTGCTGCGCGGTCACCATCCTGTGCTGTCTCAATTCTGTGTTCTTTCTGCAGCGGGCAATCTCTGCCCTGCGCGGTTCCTCTGCTGCGGCGTCTCAAAACGGTGCTTTCCCTCTGCAACGGCATCTCTATGCTCCGACGCTTCCGAGCCACGCTGCTCCTGAATTCAGCAGATCTCCGACGGGCCGTCTCCGATGGATACAATATAGAAGGATGGCACAAGACCGGTTCTGTCCGTATAATTTCTGCCGACCTGATCGACAAATGTATCAATGGCATCATCCTTCACAATATTAACCGTGCATCCGCCGAATCCGCCTCCGGTCATCCGGGCGCCAATCACCCCCGGAATCTTCCAGGCTTCTTCCGCCAGCACGTCCAGTTCTTTGCAGGAAACCTCGAAATCATCCCGGAGAGAGACATGAGATGCATTCATCAGCTTTCCGAAAGCCTGAATGTCTCCCTGATTGAGCTTTTCCACCGCCTCCGTGGTGCGGGCGTCTTCATAGACCGCGTGTTTCGCACGTTTCCTGCACACAGGATCCGCAATCGAGCTGCTCAGTTCTTCAAACTCTGCGGGCTTGAGCTCACAAAGTGCCTTGAGTTCCGGACGAACCTTTTGCAGATCCTCCAGCGCGGTTTCACACTCCCGGCGGCGGTCGTTGTACGCGGAATTTGCCAGCTCATGCGGCTTATTCGTATTCACAATCACAAGCTTCGCGTCGCCGATCGGAAGGGGCGCATACTGGTATTCCAACGTCGCCGCATTCAGGAAAATAGCCATATTCTTCCGTCCCATAGCGGAAGCGAACTGATCCATGATCCCGCAGTTCATTCCGACAAAGCGATTCTCGGCGATCTGCCCGAGCTTTGCGTTCCGGATCTGATCCTCCTCAAAACCGTACAGCCGCATCAATGCCTCCCCGGTAAGCACCTCAAGAGACGCGCTTGAGGAGAGTCCGGACTTCGGCGGAATGGTTCCGCTGCATACGAAGTCAAATCCTGTCGGTATATCCATACCAGCCTGACGGTAAGCCCACACGACGCCCTTGGCATAGTTCGTCCATCCGTCTTCCTTTTTGTAGGTGAGATCGTCCAGATCCACCTCAATCACGCCGTCCTCTGCGAGGTTCACGGAATAAAACCTCAGCTTCCGGTCATCTCTCTTCCGGACAGCCGCATATGTGCCGAGAGTGAGCGCGCACGGAAATACGTGCCCGCCATTATAATCGATATGCTCCCCGATCAGGTTCACACGCCCCGGCGCAAAAAATACCCGTTCTCCGCTTCCGCCGAACTTTTCTTCAAATGTTTTTCTCAATTCTTCGATTACTTTCTGATCTGTCATACTTACCTTCCCCTGTATAATCCGTAGCTTGTACAGTAAACCCCCATGCCCCGCAGGCGGAGCACCACAATAGATATAGCCTGTATTCTGAAAACCCATTATACTACCTCCTTATTTCGTGTATACTTATTATAACGGCATA
>NZ_JBQKIK010000044.1:0-13069 GCF_052117805.1 Bilifractor sp. LCP21S3_F8
TTAGCCACGGCCTATCAGTCTGTGCATGTCAACTATTGAAAGCGCCGTATACCGAACGGTACGTACGGTGTTGTGAGAGGACGGCGGTTAGTCACCGCCTCCTACTCGATTTACTACGTGAACACGGTTAACAATCTGCACAGCTTCATCAAGAACCGTTATTACGACTACCGGGGTGTGGCTACCAAGTATTTGAATCGTTACAACCTCGTATTTCGTGCAGCGTACAGGATGAGGCTATCAGTTGATGAGCTTGTAGAAAAGCTCTTCCTAGCGTGTGATCCGAAGAGAGTGCATCACTATGATGATGTCAAGAAATTGAACTTACTTGCTGTGTAAATATATTCCTTTAAATTTTTATATTACATATCAACCCGAATCTTTACTAACGTCAAAATAAAAAAAACTGCAGGCTCTCCGAAGAGATGACCTACAGGTCTGAATAATCAGTATTTCGTTGTATTTATCTTATAAAGTTCGTTATTTCGTTGTATTTATCTTATAAAGTTCGTTGCAAGTCTGGTTTCTTCCTGCTTGGGCAATGCGACTCCGTTATTATCCCCGGCTTCTTTCAGTTTCAAAAGCCACGCCATATTTCTGCCAAGGTAGCGCATAATCTGAAGTCCTTCTTCATCCTGCATAACCTCTTCCGGCGTGTTGCCGTGAACCATGTTCCAGTAACGGGAAGTGGCAATCGGCATCTGCTGATGGAAGAAATATTTGTTCATCTGGTCAAGTGCGGACGTAGTTCCAGCCCGTCTTGCAGACACAATCGCTGCCGCAGGCTTGAAGCGGAACGGGTGCGGATTCTGCGCGGACGCTGAGAAGAATACCCTGTCCATAAAACTCATGAGACTTCCGTTCATGCCGGAATAATAAACCGGCGAACCGAAGATAAATCCGTCATAATCAGCCGCTAAAGCCGTGAATTCATTTATCCTGTCATCAAACACACATTTCTGTTTCTTCGCGCACTGGAAACATCCGATACATCCACCGATAGGCTTATTGCCAATCCAGTAAACTGTCGTCTCTATGCCTTCCTCATTCAATGCAGACGCCACCACGGAAAGCGCGGTATAAGTACATCCTTTCTGGTGCGGACTGCCGTTTATCAATAACACTTTCATTTGCATCACCTTCTACTTTCTCATACACTCTTTCATGATAGCTGTTACTTCGGCTGTGCTAAGCGTAGTTTCAATATTAATGTCCGTAACATCCTGCTCAGACACAGCCCCATCAAAATACATATCCACGCCCATTTCAGAAAAATTTCTTAATTGAAAATCCTTCATAAGACCTCCTTATTCGCCGAGTGCTGTAAAGAGCCCTCCCATCTGCAGATAATTGATATTGAAGCATCTTCCGCTTTCACCTTTATCAAGATCATATCGACATCGCCCCCGCCCACCGATTAATCCACATTTATTTTCTTTGCTTCCTGCGAATTCGTTACCATGCCCTTATAAGCAAACCCATACAAGCCGGCAAAACGGGACATGGTAAACTCACACGATTCAAGCTGCCATTTCTCCGGTGAGGCACCCTGCATGATGAAATACAGATTCTTTCCGCCAAACTCGCCCTGTCCGACCGGTCCGTAGCAGCGATCAAGGAAATTTCTCATAAGACCGCAGATGTTATGCCAGTACAGTGGCGAACCCATGACCACGGTATCTGCCTTGCGGATCGCATCAATAACTTCATTAAACTGGTCATCCGGATATTGCTGACCATAGGAATAGATTTTATAGTCGATGAGATTTAAGGTTGCGTACTCTTTTCCGGTAAGCAGTTCCTTCGCCAGCTTTGCTGTATTCCCATTCTTATTCGGACTTGCGTTTATAAATAAAATGCTCATTTTCATTTCCTCCATCATTTCTTCACAGGAGAGCCACCGAATACTGCCGACATCTCCATGTGATCCAGTTTTTTATCAATGCTCATAACCTCATCCGCTGTCAGGGCGATCTCCGCTGCACCAAGATTTTCTCTGATGCGCTCTGCCTTTCTCGAACCAGGAATTGGAACGATATAAGGCTTCTTGCAGAGCATCCACGCCAAAGAGATCTGCGCAGGTGTGGCGTTCTTTTCTTCCGCAAGATTTCTGATCAGCGAAAGAAGTTCTCTGTTCTGTTCAAACGCCTCATCAGAATACTGCGGCATAGCACTGCGATAATCCGCTTTATCAAACTGCTCACCCTTTGCAAAGGCATCGGACAGAATGCCGTTGGCAAGCGGAGAAAAGGCCACATATCCGATATTCAGTTCTTCCAAAACCGGGAAGAGGTTCTCATGCCATCTTGCCATCATGGAATACCGGTTTTGAATGCAGGTCACAGGACATACTTCATGTGCCCTTCGAAGATATTCCTCATTTGCCTCGGAAATTCCCCAGTGAAGTATTTTGCCTTCTTCTATCAGGTCGGACATGACTCCGGCCACTTCTTCTGGCTCTATATTCGGATCGATGCGGTGCTGGTAATACAGATCCACATGATCCATACCAAGCCGTTTTAAGCTGCCTTCGATGGACGCTCTTATCGTTTCCGGGCGTGAGTCCAGGACAAGCTGGCGGTTCTCATGCTTAACGCCGCACTTTGTGGCAACTTTTACCTGATTCCGATATGGAGCAAGCGCTTTTCCTACCAGCTCCTCGTTGTAGCTGATACTCCCATCTGCCTTTTCACCGATATAACATTCAGCCGTATCAAAGAAGGTATAGCCCATTTCCACAGCCTGCCGAATCGCGTTAATGGCTGTGTCCTCATCTGTTGCAGTTCCGTATGCGTGGGAAAATCCCATGCAACCCAGACCAATAGGCGACACCTCCAGGTCTTTTCCTAAGATTCTGTTCTTCATAAATATCTCCATCAATAATCTGTTGTTATGCTGTAGCTTTCTGTTTTCTCCACTTCTGCAAGGCGGCTCTTAAGCTCATCCCGGATAATCCGTACTGCGTCACTGCCGAGAGGCAGTCTCTTTGGAAGATTCCCTGACGATACCAACTCCACGATCAGTTTTCCAGCCTTATCAGGATCGCCCTTCTGGTCATGATTATTTACCATATTTTCAAGGCGCATCGAACCTACAGACGGCGTATAGTCGGAAATCGCCCGACTCGCCCCATGCAGGGAATCATAAAATGCTGTACGGAATGCGCCCGGTTCCACTGTCATCACCTTGATCCCAAGATGCTCCGTTTCTTTTCCGACTGCGTCACTGACAAGTTCCAACGCCGCTTTCGAGGCAGAGTAGAAGCCATTGCCGACTGCCGCCTGTACTGCGCCGATAGAAGAAACATTAATGATGATTCCCGTCTTTTCCTCCCGCATTTTCGGAAGGCACAGATTCATAAGCTTCGCCGGCCCGAATACGTTCGTCTGAAACAGCAGTCCGATCTCGTCTTCTTCGCTTTCCTCAATTGCAGCGCGATAACCGTATCCCGCGTTATTGACAAGCACGTCAATTCTGCCGAACCTGTTGTATGTTTCTTCGACTGCTTTTTTCATGCTGCTCTCATCCGTCAGGTCAAGAGGTAAAGCCGCACAGGTATCCGGGTATTTCGCTTCAAATTCCTGTATTTTCGATATATTTCTTGCCGTAACGACAGCCTGATCGCCGGAATGAAGCACTGCCTTCGCTATCCCTCGTCCAATTCCGGTAGAGCAGCCTGTAATAAGCCAAGTTCTCATATGTTCTCCTTCTTGATTACTTGAGTTTGTTGTACTGTTCATCATCTACCAGCTCACACCATTCAGTCCTGATGTTCTCGCCGGGAATTTCCTGTGCGATATGCTGAAACCAGCTGTCCTTTGCCGCACCGTGCCAATGCTTCACATTTGCAGGAATATTGACTACATCACCGGGATACAGCTCACGCGCCTCTTTGCCCCACTCCTGATACCAGCCTTTTCCGTAAATGCAGATGAGCAGCTGTCCTCCGCCATTGTCCGCATGGTGGATATGCCAGTTGTTGCGGCAGCCAGGCTCAAATGTTACGTTGAAGGTCGGTACCTGCTCCATCGTCAGAGGCTTCAGATAGCTTTGTCCAACAAAATACTGTGCAAACGCCGTGTTCGGCTCACCGATGGGGAATGCAAGGTTTGGCTTCGTATCTTCCTCTCCCCAGACCTCTGCGATCATCGGGAAGGTACTCCAGGCCTTCGGCCACCCACAGTAAAATGCTAGCTGTGTAGCAATTTCGATTGCTTCTTCCTTTGTCACACCATGCTCCTTGCCAAGGATCAGATGGCTTTTCAGCTGCGGGTACAGTCCTGCGGAAAAGAGTGCCGCGATCGTGATCATACTGCGGTCACGGAGCGACAGCTGCGATTCCCGCGACCACACCTCTCCAAAGAGGACGTCATCATTTAATTCCGCAAATTTAGGAGCAAGTTCTCCCAAACGTTCTCTGCCTGCTGTTTGCTTTTTCATGTAAAATTCCTCACTTTCTTCAGTGTCACATCTGGTCTTCCCAGAATGCCACAGCGTCATCAATCCAGCCTTCCGCGACCGTTCCTGTTCCAAGTCCGAATCCATGTGGCAGTCCGTCGTAGGAATGGAACTCCGTTGGAATACCCATCTCGGACATGGTATCCAGTCTGGATTTCATCGTCCGCCAGTTTGCGATACCATCGCTTGTCCCGACTGCACTGTAAGTCGGCGGCTCGTAGCCTGTCACTTCCGAAAGTCCGGTGTAATTTACAATGACAGCTGCAGGTTGTGGATAGGCTTTCTCTCCGAAATTCTCCGTACCGTATGTTCCTACCCAGTCCGACATTCTTCCACCTGCCGATCCGCCCCAGAGGGAGTAGTCAGCAATGTCAACTTCCAACTCGTCTGCGTGCTCGAAGATGAACGCAATGGCTCTCGACAAATCCTCACAAGCCGTCTGTGCTCCCGGACGATAGATCAGCGCAAAGGCGTTGTATCCCATCTTGGAAAGCTCCAAGGCGTGGGGAAAGCTGTCGTGCATCGCACCAACGTAGGCAAAACCGCCGCCGGCGTTTACGACGGCAAACTTGGCACCGGGATCACCCTTGAAGAAGAACAGACCGGTATCTCTTTTGGCTGGATCAGCGGCCTTTTCCGCGTCGGTGTATATATCGTAAAAAACCGTTTCCCCGGCTTCGGCATGGTTCTTCAGGTAATTCACGATCTCCACCGTCTTGTCCGGATCGATGTAGTTGTACCAGGTAAGACGAAGACTCCCAAGCGTATCACCGCTCATATATCCGCTGTTTACAGGAAAGAGCAGCCTGCCGTAATCGCCGAAAGCAGGATCACTTTGTACATCGCTGATCCTGGTATCCTTTGTATAGGCTGCAGCCTGCTCCGCACCGGAAATCACAAGAGGTTCTTCCGAATCACGAAAAAACAGCGGAAATGCGTTGTACAGATATTCCTGTACGGCGTCAAAGTCATGATAGCCGCCGTCCTTCTGGTAGAACACATAATGCTCCGGTGTGAATACGTCAGACCTTTCCAGCATTTCCTCCGCCATGGCGATGGACTGGCTCTTTACCGCATCCTGTGTGCCGACGGCGTGATATATGAAATAGCCTTTTCTCTCAAGGTCTTTATCCTTCACCAGCTGTTCGATGAAGTCCACATTCCTTTCGATCTGAAAATCTCCGTAAGTGCCGTAATACCAGCAGGATCCGCTCATCGGCAGGAAGTAACGAATATAATCTGTGTCATAGCAGAACTGCAGCCAGGTCGTGACCGAGCCCAGGGAGAATCCACCGAAAGCCCGATGATCCCGGGATGCCTTCAGATCCTCATCCGAAGCAGACTCTGCATAAGTGTGAAACCTTCCTTCCACCGTTGGCATCAGGTTTTCTTCGAAATCCCGGTGGAACTGGCGGAACTCGGCAATCGATCCGCTTAAACCCGTGTCGCTGTTATCATTGTAGAACGTGGCTGATACGATGATGACCGGTGGGATGTCGCCGTTTTCGATCAGGTGATCAAACACGTTTTTGGTTGAAGTGTATTCAAAGTATTCGCCTGCGTGTCCGCCCCAGCCGTGCATCAGATAGATGATGTTGTATCGGATTTCTTCATCGTTTTTATCATAGCCGTAAGGGGTATAAACGTAGGCTGTTTTTGTGATTGCTGCTCCGTCTCTGACATAATCCTTCGAATCATAATCCACCCTGGTCACAGTACCGGGATGGTCGGATGCGGCCTTATATGAAGACGGAACAGCGGTTGTATATCCTGTTTGCTCCATAGTTTCCTTATTCTCTGATAAGGTGACATCTGAAGGTTCTTTCGTGTCCTCCGATGATGCCTCTGTTTCATTTTGTTCTGTTTGCTGCTGAGGCTGATCTGAGGCTTTTGCGCAGGACACCAGTATTCCGACAAGCATCAGCACGCACAGCAGCAGTATGATTCTTCTCATTTACTGACTCCTCTCTTATCCAGCCTTTTTAACCATCCAGCCAGATAGTGACCGATAAAGACAAACAGTCCCATGATAGCCAAATAATCCAGGAAGAAAAAGACGATGGGTTCTCTCGGATCCAGGAACAGAAAATGTGTCCGAAGAAAAAGGTATTCCCCGATCTGCCTTCGGATGAACGCATATACGCCGTATGCTGCTATGGCGATCGCACCCGCACGCAGTACGAAATCAGTTGTTTTTTTCCTGTCTTTGCCTTTTGGCATCGCACCAAGCATCACATTCCAATGCAATCCCAGATGAAGCGACATCAGGATGTAGTTCAGGTACGCGCATACCATGTGTACGCTCCGGGCAACAGAAGCACCTTTGCTGATATGAAGAAACGTAAACACATGCTCCGACAGGATGATCCCGCTGATGGCCGACGCCAAGACTGTTCCGATCAGCAGGAAGACAAGAACCGTCTGGAAAGTCCGAAAGCTTCTGTATCTTCCCTTTGAAAGCGCGCCGAACCACTTCCTGTTCAGGATGTGATGAACAATAAACAGGACAAACATCGCTGTTCCGAGGATCTCATGAGTCAATGTGCCGATTAACGAGTATGCCATCAGCCCGATCAGGACTATGGTCATTGCGATATCAATTGTCATTCGCAGTTTCTTCATATGCTTTCTCATTCATGTTCTCCAAACAGCCAGTTCATGATGTCTTCTTCGTGGGCAAAGTATCCTCCGCCACCGTGCTGATCCCGGATGCCGCGTGCGTCGAACCACGCCTGGTCTTTCAGGTCTAAAACGACCAGCTTCTCGTTCTGATCATCCGTGAGGCCTTTGTCCCGGTAAAGCTGAACGAGCTTATCATAGGTCTCCCGCACAGAAGAGCTGCCGTAATAGCTGTCGCTCTCACCGGTCACCATATAGATGGGCGTTCCGGCTTTTGCCAGGGGATCCAGGTCTCCGTCCCACTGAGAAGAGCAGTGAAGGAAGGCTGTGTACAGCTCCGGAGCGATCTCCATGACCAGGGATCCAGTCTCGCCCCCGCCGGAATAGCCATTCAGGTAAACCTTCTCAGGATTAATGTTGTAATGGCTGATCAAGTATCGGGTCAGTGCCACCGTCTGTCTGGCGGAGGTTTCTCTCCAATCGTTCAGCTGCGGGGCAGCGATGATCATTTTTTCGTTGTATTTCTGTGCTTCGATCCCGTAATCTTCGGCGCGGATATTCACGCCGACACCCTGAAAGTACAGCCCTTCGTAGCCGGGCAATGTAACGTAGAGCGCATAAGGTTCGGAGCCATCATAGTTTTCCGGTATATACAGCCCGAAATGGATATCCCCGTCGTTTTCGCTGTGCAGAACATTATCAAACAGGAAACCGCGGATATACACGTCTCCAAAGTCGATCTCCGTCGGCGCGCTTATATCATTCTCCGTGCCGGCCGCGCCATTCGGCACGGAGTCAGTTATTCCAGGTCCAGCCCCCGCACCCATTCCCGGACATCATTTTCCGAGCCGTCAACCCTTCCGCCTCGAATCGATAAAGCATCATCGCTTCTTACTGTGGCTCCCTCAGCCAGCTTTTCGATGGTAGGCAGAGCACCCGCACCGTTCGAACTGCCTTCATGAGAGAAGAACGGGATGATCGTCTTGCCCGAGAAATCATAGCTTTCCAGGAATGTCCACATGGGCATCGGAAGATCGTACCACCATACCGGGAAACCGAAGAAGACCGTATCGTACTGCGCCATCTGTTCTTCTGTAAGGTCGATCATGATCTCGGGACGCTCATCGTTATCCTGCTCCTGCTTGGCCCGGTCAGCAGTCTGATTATAATCATCGGGATAAGGATCCTTTGCCGTCACACGATAAAGATCCCCGCCCGTTTCATCTGCCACCCAATGTGCCATGCTGTCGAGATGTCCTGACCAGGAGAAATACACAACCAGAATCTTGTTATCAGCTGTCTGTGTGTCAGAAGGATCGGATGACGGCAGATCCGAAGTCGCATCAGAAGCTGTGGCAGAGTCTGCATTTCCAGTACCCGCCGCAGTCGTTTCCTGCGCTTTTGTGTTATCTGAAGAATCTTGCGTGTTGCTGCCTGTTCCGCAAGCTGCAAGTGTCAATGCCATAACCGTGGCAAGCAGTACCGCGAATAGTCTTCTTATCTGCATTCGAGTAATACCTCCAATAATTCATCTCTTGTGAACTTCTTTGCGCATCCGCCGGTCAGGACCGTGGAATCCGCGATCGCCTTAAAGTCGGTATCAGCAGAGATGTTCATCTCCGCAAAAGTGGTTGGCAGACCGATCTCCCTGATAAAGGCGATGAGAGCGTCTACAAAGGCTTCTGCCAGTTCTGCTTCGCTTTTTCCGGCCGGATCGATCCCCCAGACTTCAGTCGCAAGTCTGGCAAACTGGTGATTTGCCTCCGGCATCATATGCCTGTAAAGCACCGGGTGCAGCACCGCCAGCCCCTGTCCATGGTTACAATCGGTGTAGGCACCGAGCTGGTGTTCCAGCATGTGGCATTGGAAATCCGTGGCTTTGCCGATCTTTAAGATTCCGTTCTCCGCCATGGCCGCGGCCCAGATCAGCTCACTTCTTGCCTGGATGTCCTGCGGATCCTTCAGTGTGGCGCGGATGTTCCGGATGATGTTTCTCTGGGTGGCCTCATTGATCTCGTCAGAGAGGTTCACTTCTCTGGGAGAGCCCATGTAGGTCTCCATGCTGTGAGAAAGAGAATCGAACGCACCGGAGATCACCTGCTTCATCGGCATGGTCATCGTGTAAGCCGGGTCCAGAATCGCAAAGCTGTAAAATGCGCCCCAGAGAGCGGATTTCAGCATCTTTTCCTCGTTGGTGATGACCGCGCCGTTGTTCATCTCCGCGCCGGTGCCGAAGGAAGTGACCACTGCTCCCATAGGAATGAATTCCGTCGGCTGCTTGTGATCGGTATACTCCAGCTCCCAAATATCTTTATTCAGCTTCGCCTGGGCAGAGACGATCTTGCAGCAGTCGATGACAGAGCCGCCGCCCACTGCCAGAATGAAGTCAATGTTCTTCTCCTGGGCAAGGGCAGCGCCCTCCTGTACCTTCGCGTAGGTCGGGTTGGACATGATCCCGGTAAACTCCGTCACGGTCTTTCCCGCTTCTTTCAGAATATCCAGCAGTTCATCATAGACGCCGTTCTTCTTAATGGAACCACCGCCATAGGCCAGCAGCACATTTTGACCGACCTTGGCCAGTTCAGCAGCCAGATTCCTGGACGTTGCCTTTTCGCCGAAATAGACCTTTACTGGATAGCTGTAGGTAAATGGATTCATGAGTACCTCCTGTCTTATGATCAATCCAGGCTCTTCAGCCACTTCTCAACTGCCTTTGCCGGGCCGTTCTCAGCATCCCGCATCTCCACCGGGAGGCCGGTCAGCACGATCGCCTTCGGCTCCAGCTCACGGATTGTATCGTAGGTGCCGCCGTCTCCGGAACCCATGTGGGTGTTGAAGGGGATGATGGTCTTCCCACTGAAATCGTATTTGTCAAAGAACGTGTAAATGATCATCGGGAAGGTGTACCACCACATGGGATAGCCGATATAGATGCGGTCGTAGCTTTCGATGTCGATCTCGTTTTTGATCGCTGGCCTCTGATTTTCGTCATGTTCTTTCTTTGCGAGTCTTGCCAGCGCGTTGTAGTGATCCCGGTTGCTGTCATAGGGTACGACAGGCTCGATCTCTGCGATATCCGCGCCGGTCTGTTTTGCGATCTCTTCGGCTACGATCTTTGCCGTGCCATAAACGGAGAAGTAAACTACCAGTTCTTTTGTCATATTCTGCTCCTTATTCTCCATGTCCGGTCATCAGGCTTTGTAGCTAAGCAGCCACTTGACAAGCTGGGGATCGAAATGGTTGATGATCTCGCTGTGACCAAGGTCCTTTTCCTTGATCTGCTCCATCTCTTCATCCGTAAGGGAGAAATCCCAGATATCCAGGTTCTGCTCCATACGCTCCACATGGACGGACTTGGGAAGGATCGAAACGCCGCGCTGGGTATTCCAGCGGAGGACGACCTGTGCCGCCGTCTTGCCGTACCTGGCGCCAATCTCAGTCAGCAGCGGATCCTTGAAGATCCCGTGCTTTCCTTCGGCGAGCGGACCCCATGCCTGTGGTGCAATGCCGTATTCCTTCATGACAGCCAGCGCATCTTCCTGCTGGAAGAAGGGATGCAGCTCCACCTGATTGACGGCGGGGATGACTTGCACGTTGGCACACAGGTTCACCAGTACGAAAGGATAGAAATTGGAAACACCGATCGCCTTCGTGAGACCTTCCTTATATGCTTTTGTAATACCTCTGTAAGCCGCGAAGTAATCGCCCATTGCCTGATGAAGCAGGACCAGGTCCACGTACGGCATGTCCAGCTTCCGAAGAGAAGTCTTTACTGCCTCATAAGCCGAATCTTCGGTCTTCATGTCGGTGATCCAGACCTTGGTGGTGATGAAAAGCTCTTCCCGGGTCACCAGGCCATCAGCGATGGCATGCTTCACGCCTTTTCCAAGCGCCTCTTCATTGCCATAGGAAGCGGCAGTGTCCAGCAGTCTGTATCCTGTTTTGATTGCATCGTAAACAACCTGTTCGCATTCGGCGGCATTCGGGATCTGGAAAACTCCGAAACCCTCCAGCGGCATCTTTGCTCCGGTATTCAGTGTGACATATTCCATGGTCTTTATCTCCTTTCGATTCTATCGTTGTTCGACAGCTATATGTTGTTTCTCTCTTGATGATGCTATTTTATCGAGATATCCATTGTAAGTACACTGCTTTGTGGCTATAATGGTATACGTGTGACGTATATAGATAGATAGAAAACAGAGAGGAAATGATGTCATGCTGATCGAATCCTACCTGCTGGAGCAGTTTGAAGCCGTTGCCCGCTGCGGCACGCTTTTAAAAGCATCTGAAGAACTGCATATATCGCAGCCGTCCTTGAGCCGTTCCATGAAGAAGCTGGAGGATGTGCTTGGAGTATCCTTGTTTATCAGGGAAAACAGCAAGATCTCGCTGAATGAAACGGGAAAACTGGCGGCAGACTATGCCAGAAGAGCTCTGGAAGCAAATCAGGAGATGATCGAAAGGGTCACGGCGTTTGACCGGAGTCTCCGGACGGTCAGCATCGGCTCATGTTCACCTTTTCCGGTGAATGACCTGATGCCGATCCTGCAGGAACAACTTCCCGAAAAAACCCTGTCCACTGAGATTGTGAGTAACGATGAAAAGCTGCTTGCCGGTCTTCGAAGCCATCTTTACCAGATGGTCGTTCTGCATCACTGTCCAGAAGATAAGGACCTGTTCTGCCAGAGATATTTGGATGAACAGTTATATATCTCCATTGCAAAGGACCATCCTCTGGCAAAGCAGGACAGTGTCACTTTTGAAGAGCTGAAGGGTCTCCGCATCCTGATGACAGCCCATGTGGGATTTTGGATGGACGTCACCCTGGAGAAGCTGAATGCCTCAGATCTGCTGATCCAGAACAGCATGGATGCTTTGGGAGAGCTGATCGATGCCTCTAATCTGCCGTTTTTCAATTCCGACCGAATGCTGAAAGCCGGCTATCAGCCACCGGACAGAGTGGCGCTTCCTATCACTGATCCGGAAGCCCATGCCACCTACTGGATCGCCTGTCTGGCTTCTGAACAGCAGAAATACCGTTCTGTTTTCAGTGCAGTCCGTGGGAATCTGTTGAGAATTCAATCCTAAGTAAGATCAAAAAAACGAGGGAGAAGAACAACCTGTCATGCAGGTGATGCTCTTCACCCTCTTTTCTGTTCCATATATTTGCTGACTTGTCTCTCATAATTTTCTTGTCAATACAAGATTACGGCTGATATCAATTTTGCAAATCTCTACAGTTTCAATAGTAAATCTCCATTACCAGTTCCTAAAATCTTACATTTTCCCCCGCTAAACTTGTACATGTCAGGAGCCAAACGGCTCCGAAACTCCGATCCTTGAAAACTACATATGCATTCTTCAGGTACAGCCCTGTGACGGGGAGTTACATCAGCGGAAAGTGCGAAGATCATCAGAAATGATGGGAGCGCGGACCGGTCTGTAAGTCCGGATTGCTTCCGGGTACAGCTATGATCCGTCGCAGCACAATGATAAATGATCCCTTTCCTTTTTTAGCAAAATTTAATAATCTGCTAAAATGAAGGCATAAACTTCTAACGAGCAGATTATTTACCGATTTTCGGGTCTTTGGTTCAACGAAGGCGTTCGTTGCGCTGATCATTCGAGCGCACCTGTGATAATCCACGCTCATTAGAGGCCATTTCTCGCAAATGCCTGAAAAATGGGCGGATGGTTGTAGTTGGATGCAAAATCAATACAAATGAACTGAAACAGCAATGAATATGTAATATGATAATAAAAAAGAAATGGAGGAATAATGAATGGCAAGTACAATTCGGATGTTTTTGACACAAGCTGTTGCAAATAACGGTTTCCCATTTGAGATAAAACGGGTCGAGCATAATCCGTATGCTGTCATGTCTGAAGAAATGATGTTGGAGAAACTGGAGAAATCAAGAGTATCTGCATCAAAGGGTAACTATCGATCTGCGGATGCTGTTATTGCTGATATGAGAGAAAAGTATGG
>NZ_JBQKIK010000045.1:0-11204 GCF_052117805.1 Bilifractor sp. LCP21S3_F8
GGGCTCCTTTCCGTGAATGGTGGGCTATTCCACCGTGACAGGTGGGCTATCCATCCGTTAGGGATGGGCTAATCGACCGTGGAGACTGGTCTTCTCGGTCGGAATATACAACAAAACATCCGGAATCCCGGATCTCCTGAAGGTCCTCCCGTATCTCACTCTCCGGAGATACGGAAAACGGTGCTTCCTTGTAAAACGTACAGAAACGGCACTTGTTGTGCGAACAACCTGATGTTACCTGTAAAAAACAGGAGCCAGCCTCATAAGGCGGTCTGACAATTCCACATGAAAAATGCATCTTAAATTCTCCTCATTTCTATATATTCACATATCTCGTATTGTCGATATATAAGTCCTGAATTAAACGGGATCTTCATCCCGTTTAATCTGTACACAGTTTAAATTTCGTGACTGAAGTAGTCCGACAGCGCAGAGAGGGTCTCTTCATTCCGTCTGTAATAGGTCCACTTTCCATGCCTTTCTGAAAGAAGAAGACCTGCTTTTTGCAGCATATCAAGGTAATGAGAAACGGTTGACTGTGATATCCCGGCTTTGTCGCGGATGCTTCCAACACACACTCCGCCTTTCAGATCCAGCACATCATCAAAATGTCCTCCCTGTGGCGGAAAATTTTTCTCCGGTTCCTTCAACCACTCAATAATGCTGAGCCGTGATTCATTTGATAGTGCTTTGAAAATTTCAATTTTATCCATGGCTTACATTATATCTAATATTCGCGATATGTCAATACCTAAATACGCAAAATGGCAGTGATAGAGAATTATGCGAAATAGAGTAAACTGAAAGTGATTTCTGTCACAGGATTGTCACAGCTACGGTAACAGCTCTGTCACAGTGCCGGAATAAATTTTTTGAAAAGTTTCGATGTAACAGGATTGTCACAGGTCCACATTTTATCAACTTTGAAGTCCAAGATATGCAAGGAGATGCCAGTTTATGCCAGATTTCAATGAAACCTGAAATCGCGGAAATCCGCATAAAATAAGGCAAAACGCGGCATAAGCCGGCAAAACTTCGCATGATAAAAATTTTATTCATTTGCTACGGCAGGAGGAACGAGGCGGGCGCAAGGTAGAGGATTATCGGGCAGTACCAATGTTTTTTACAGAGCGGGATATATAGAAACTTGGGGACAGGGGATTCAAAAGATTTGTGATGAATGCACAGCGTTAGGAGCAGAGCTTCCGAAATATGAAATAATTGGAACAGGGCTCAGAGTATATTTCCCGGCGCTTAAGAGTGCCCTTATAGATCAGCCTAAAGCACAAAAGCACCAAAATACGGAAAAAAACGGTGCTTTGGACGATGCAATGGTGCTTAGGATCATTGAAATATTGAAGGAACAGCCTGATATTTCACAGGAGGCGTTAGGCGAAAACTTAGGAGTGACACGCCGGATTGTACAGAAGTATATAAATGCTCTTAAAGAAGCCGGTCGAATAGAACGTGTCGGTGGGAAGCGGTATGGGCATTGGGAAATAAATGAATAATAATGTAGCGGCCTCCGGCGTTGAACCGGGAGCCGCTATTTTCATGTCGGTCTTTTTTATAAAAATTGGTCTCGTAGCGTAAGCGGTAAACCGCCAATATGGCTGGCTCTCGTATTAAAGGAATCACAATCGAAATAGACGGCGATACCACAAAACTCACCACGGCTTTGAAAAAGGTCGATAAGCAGATCAGGAACACACAGAGCAGTCTCCAGGATGTGAACAAGTTGCTCAAAATGGATCCGGGGAATGCCGATCTTCTGGCGTAGAAGCAGAATATCCTCTTTGTTTTTTTTATTATACGCAAAATAATCTTTTGTGGTGTATCTTTAGATACAGAAAAAATGATATTACAGCGCTATACTTGTATCAGAAGGCAACAAAACACTTCAAGATGGCATTGCTTGTGACACTGGAATAATCAGACGGGATGCGGAATGCGTAATGACATCTGTGACAATGAACTATGTTATGGCTACGGTAATATTGAACGATGTAAGAAAGAACGGAAAGAAAAGTGCTTTTGAGGAGGAGAAACATGAGAAAACATGTAAAAGGAAATGTCAGTTGGGTCGGCTATATTGACTGGGAACTGGAAAGCTTCCATGGGGATGACTATTCCATCATGAACGGCTCCAGCCAGAACGCTTACTTGATCGAAGAGGAAAAGACGGTCCTGATCGATACTGTATGGACGCCTCACCGTTTTGATTTTGTGGACAATCTGAAGAAAGAGATCGACCTTCATAAGATCGATTTTATTGTGGCAAATCATGGCGAGTGTGACCACTCCGGTTCTTTGACGGCTCTCATGGAGGAGATCCCGGACACGCCCATCTACTGCACTGCAAATGCCGTTAAAAGCATTGAGGGACAGTATGGTAAGCGCGGCTGGAACTTCCATGTGGTAAAAACCGGCGACAGCGTGGATATTGGTAACGGCAAGAAGCTCGTCTTTGTAGAGATGCGCATGCTTCATTGGCCGGATTCCATGGCGACCTTCATGACAGGAGACAACATCCTGTTCTCTAATGATGCCTTTGGCCAGCATTATGCTGTAGAAGAACTATTCAACGACAAGGCGGATCAGTGCCTGCTGAACAAAGAAGCCATGAAGTATTTCGCCAACATTCTCAATCCGTTTGCACCGATCCTGACGAAAAAGCTGGCGGAGATCACCGGTTTTAATCTGACCTTTGATATGATCGCACCTTCTCATGGCGCGATCTGGCGTGAAAATCCGCTGCAAATCGTTGAGAAATATGCCGCGTGGGCAGATGCGTATCAGGAGGACCAGGTCACTATTGCTTATGATACTATGTGGGAGGGCACCACGAAGATCGCGCATAAGATCGCGGAGGAGATCCACCGTCAGAGTCCGGAAACCGTCGTGAAGGTTTTTAATATCTCCAAGGCAGATAAAAATGAGGTCATGACCGAAGTATTCAAATCCCGAGCCATCGCGGTTGGTTCGCCCACGGTGTCGAACAGTTACCTGTCCTCTGTTGCGGGCTGGCTGGAATTTCTGAAGCAGCTCAAGTTCAAGAACAAGAAAGCTGCTGCGTTTGGCTGTTATGGTTGGAGCGGCGAGAGCGTAAAACTCCTGCAGGCGAAGCTGGCCGAAGCAGGCTTCGAAGTTATAGAAGAAAACATCCGTTGCCAGTGGAACCCGGAAGACAGTGATTTTGCCGGGATTCCCGCCCTTGTTACATCGCTGCTCGGTAAGCAGGAGGAGACTGCGGAGACAACGGACAGCAGCGATGGCAAGCCGGCCAAATATCAGTGCGGTCCCTGCGGTTATATTTATGATCCGGAGAAGGGTGATCCTGACAGCGGCATCGCACCCAGAACTGCATTTGAGGATCTGCCTGATGACTGGTGCTGCCCGATCTGCGGTGTGAGCAAAGACATGTTCGAGAAAATGGGTTAAATATGCAGCATGAATGTAAGATCACGGTTCTGGAGACCAAAGTCTTCCCAGACCTTCCGGAACAATATCTGGCGGATCCCAAGTTTATAATCAGTGTCACTGTAAAAAATCGTTTGAAAGACTGTGGATCTCCAGCATGGAGGACGCGGCCATCCGGGAAGGTTTCCGGGATTTGAAACCCGGAACCGCTTATGACAACTTATATGAAGCAGCCCTTTGCCGGGAGCGTGCCGACTGGATCGTCGGAATGAACGCCACCCGGCTTTTTTTATGCCTGTATTCTTCAGGCAGTATCGGATTACAGAGCAGCTAAGAAAGCCAGGAACAAAAGAGAACAGGCCGAGGTGCTGCGGTTCTTCCATTCGCAGTGGTTTGGGGTTCTGACAGAGATTGATCCGGAATATCTGATCCGGAGACTGGACGAGGAGGGCTGACAATGGACAGAAACAACTGGAGAGCGCTGTGCAAGCGGTGCCACGATAAAAAAACCGGACGGGAGGATTCCCATCCGGTGTACAGGTACTGAAATTTGTTATTTTGTAATTGATGACATTCTTCTGTGCGGATCAGTCTGGACAGTGAGTGTAAGACCGAGTGTATCAAATATTTTAAGCAGCGTTGTCAGGTTTGGAGAAGATTTTCCTGATTCAATCCTGGCAACGGATGAGTGTGGAAGACCGCACATCTCTGCAAGGTCACGCTGAGAAAGGTTTAGATTATGGCGCTGGTCAATCATGGCGCTGACAATCTTAGCTCTTTCTTCGACTTCATCAATATCCCTGCCGATTTCGGGATTTGATTCACGCACGTGTTTTTTATAATCGTTCCATGTTGCCATAGCATTCACCTCTTTTCATGCCGTGATTTCCAGTCGTCTCTTTCGGCAAGAGCCTGATTGATCTCACGTTGGGGAGTCTTTTGGGATTTCTTGCGGAACTGGTGAAGTAGAACAAAGGTATTGTTTTCAAAATAGAAATAGAAAACCCTGTTGTTGCCGGGACGCAGTTCCCAGATGTCCTCGACAAGATGTTTCGTTATATTTGTTCCAAGCCTTGTGCCATTCTCCTGCAGAAGCTCAATGTAAAAAGATATCTGCTGATGCTGTATTCTGGCATCTTTATTTTTGCCGGCTTTCTTTTGCAGGTCATCAAGAAACTCCCAGAGCTGCGAGTAACCATTAGAATCTTCATAGAATTCAATGTTGTACATGTAAGCTCCTTTCGTTCAAGAATATGATAGCAAAAATGCGTTCAAGCGTCAAGAGGATATGAATAGATGGCGGGGAAGGTCTGAATTCCTGTGAGCCACGGCTCGGAAACCGCCCCCTCTCGCGTGAAAAACCGCAAAATTCAAGGGAGGGGGGTGTAGGGCAACCGTACATAAGAAAAATGTGAAATTTACCGCAGAAATGCCGTGTTTTGGCACTTCCTGCGGTATTTTATGCGCCGGCTGTCCTGCGGAATGACATCGGAAACGGCATGTTTAAAGCGGAGAATCCGAATGCGGCAGCGGACTTTTGAGGAATGAAATCGCGGATACCGAACAGCAGCTGGAAAGTCTGACGAAAGAATATCAGAACTTCGGCTCCGTTGCCGGACAGGAGATTCAGACTGCAGGAAAGAAGATAGATGCGATTGTGCAAATGCTTCCCGGGTCTTTTGTCGTCTCCGGTATCATGGTAAACTGAAAAAACAGATAAAAAATGTACATTTGCCAGGCCGGCATTTTTCCCTCTGGGGAAACGGATCTTGAATGTCCGCAGTATGTCACATCCTGCCGCCTGGGGCCTTACTACCGGAATTTTCGGCTCATGGTGTACATTTGAAAGAGAAGAGAGAACCCTGCAAAGGAGCGCAGAATACGGCACTTTGCGGAATCTGAGAAAGGATATTTTCTATGATAAGAATACTTTTTGTTTGCCACGGCAACATCTGCCGTTCGGTAGCTGCACAGTACATTTTTCAGAACATAATTAATATAAGAAAGATCGAGGATCGTTTTCTGGTGGATTCCGCTGCAACCTCGACGGAGGAAATCGGGAGCCCTGTGTATCCGCCGATGGAGCATGCGCTCCGGCAGAGCGGGGTTCCGATTGGAAATCACCGGGCAAGGAGGCTTCAGAAATCGGATTATTCGAAGTACGATCTCATTATCGGAATGGATGAAGAGAATGCTTATTATATGAGACGCATTCTCGGAGACGATCCGGAGAATAAGGTGCATTATCTGATGGAGTATGCGGGTCAGCCGGACAAGCGGATCGACGATCCATGGTATACCAGAAAATTTGATCTCTGCGTTTCGGAAATCACGGAGGGATGCATCGGTCTTCTGGAGCATCTTGCGGGACCTACACCGGGTCAGGCTCCGTCCTGATCAGCCCGTTTCCGGCGGCTGAAGAGCATGCCGCCCAGCAGGCACAGCAGGACACCGATAACGATGAAGGCAGCACCGGCAGCGAAGGAGAGACCGACAGTCTCATGGAAAAAGATCACACCCATGACGGTGGAAGTCAGGGGCTGGATCGGATAGAGCGCCGAGCAGTTGCTTGCCGGAAGCGCCGCAAGTCCCTGATTCCAGAGAATGTATGCGATTCCGGTACAGAATATTCCCATATACAGGAGACCGGTGATAACTCCTGCGTTGATCTGAATCGGGGAATGGGTGATGAAGTGCTCAATTACCGCAAAGATGAAGTCACAGACTGCCGCTATGCCGATGGCGCTTCGTGTGACAACGAGCGGGTTATATTCCGACAGTCCCTGACGGGTGAGCACGGAGACGAGGGACCAGAGCAGAACGGAAAGGATCGACATCAGAGTTCCGGGAAGGTTGAAGCTGCCGCCGGTACCAAGGATGAGATATACGCCGAATACCGCCATGAGGATGCCTGTGATTTTGTTTGACGTCAATTTTTCATGAAGGATCGGTATGGCCATGATGGAAATGGTGACCGGGTTGAGCGAGTTGATCAGTGATGCCATAGAGGAGCCGGCGTACTTTGTTCCAATCAGCTGAATGCCGGCACCGACCGCGTAACCCAGCACGCCCATCAGCAGGACATATTTCCATCCCCTTCTGTCAAGTCTTGTTTTCCGCTCCCGGGAATCCCTTTCAGGTGCCGCAAGGTTTGTTTTCCGCTCCCGGGAATCCCCTTCAGGTGCTGTAAAGTTTGTTTTCTGGCCATCGATGGATTCGTGGTGAGACCTCCGGGTTTCTGCTTTCAGAATGATGCTCAGCGTTACGAAGGCATTCGCAAAACGGCAGAACATGACAGCAAAGGTCGGCACATACCGCAAGACTATCGAGCTGACAACATAGAGACTTCCCCATATTACAAATGCGAAGACAAGACCAAGATAAGCTGCCGCAGATTTTTTCACAACCGAATCCTCCTCGTTGATTTTCCGTTTTCCAATGTTAGCATAAACAAAGAGGAGCGGAGTTCTCTTTTCAGCTGTCTTTTCTGAGCGCGTATCTTTCATCTCAGGTGTAAATCACAACTCACAACTTAAAGGCCGCGAACCGTGCGCTGATCATCGTTGCAATGAAGATCGAACATTTGCGGCTGGATATGTTCTCTGCCGCGGGCGGTTATTCCGTTCGCGGCGTTCTTTTTTCTCAGTTCTCCCGGCGTGCAGCTGAATTTTTCCCGAAAAAGACGGCGGAAGAGCTTGTAGTTTGTAAATCCGTGTTTATCGAGGATTTCGTAAAGGCGTAAATTGGTGTGAATCAGATCCTCATAAACATAAGACAAGCGTACATCATTCAGATATTCGAGATAAGTCTGCCCCATCAGACGCCTGAACTTCCGGCAGAAGTACTCCGGCTGAAGGTGAGCGATGGAAGAAACCCTGTCGATGGAGATTGGTTCCATGTAGTGATCGTGAGTATAATCGATGACCGGAGTGAGGGCTTCCAGCATTTTCGCTGAGGCAGGTAGAACCGTTGGTGCCACAGGCACACGAAAATTATGGTACAGCTCATACAGGAGCTCAAACAGGAGACTGTTGAAGCGGAGAAATCCGCCTTCGGGCTGAATATCCTCGACGACAGCCATATTCTCCAGAACGGTTTTGATCTGCAGAAGTTTTGTCTGGTGCCTGGGATCGGAATTGTGCGTTTCAAGATCAAAATAGCAGTGATCAAAATCCGGGATGTAGCGGCTGAGAAACGCAGTCGGGAACTGAACAAGGATGGAGTCGTTGCCGAGACTTCCGTTCGTTGAGTGTATGACACAGGAGTTGATGATGATGCAATCCCCCTCATCCAGACGCGTCTCATGATCATTTTGTGTGACAAAAAGCGTTCCTCTTGTAATATAGATCATTTCCACGGAATTGTGCCAGTGGCGTTCGGCAATGTCATAGGAATCGTGAAAGATTTCAAACAGGACATCCCGGTTCGGATTAGTATGCACGATTTCATGGGTGACAGACAGATTTTTCATTTCTACACGTTCCTTTCAGCTCACAGACACAAGGAAGCTCTGCTATACCATTTCTTTGAGAATATCACGTCCGGTACTTTCCTTCAATGATTCCCATCGGGTTTGCTGAAAGTCTGATCGGGGGGATTTTCAACCATCATAAAAGTCAAAATCGACCTGTTTTTTACACAGAAATATATCTGTGAGGTTCTTATTTCCGGAAGTATTATAGATGCAGTTGAGAAGACAGCGTGAGTTTAAGACATCCTTACCCGATAAAAAGTGATTGTCCTATGAGGAGGAAAAGGTATGAAGATCAGAGGTGTGAATCTGGGCAACTGGCTGGTCCTGGAAAAATGGATGAATCCTCATCTGTTTGACGGGACGACAGCAGAGGATGAGTATTATCTTCCAAGACAGCTGAGTCCGGAGGTTTATCAGGCGAGAATTCAAATCCACAGAAGCGAATATATTACAGAGCGCGATTTTGTCACGATCGCTTCGTGGGGTATGAATACCGTGCGGATTCCGGTTCCATACTTTGTTTTTGGGGACAGGAAACCGTTCATCGGATGTGTGACAGAGCTTGATCATGCTTTCAATTGGGCTGAGAAGTACGGACTAAAGATACTGCTGGATCTTCACACTGCGCCCGATTCGCAGAATGGGTCTGACAATGGAGGAATCTGTGGGGTATGTAAATGGGCGACAGAGCCGGATGAAGTTGAATTTGAGCTTTCGGTGATTGAACGTCTTGCGGAGCGCTACGGGAAAAGGCCGGGGTTATGGGGAATTGAACCGTTGAATGAACCGGCGACACCGGAGATATATAAGATATTAGATGTCTCCAAACGTTATCCTCCCGTGGATCCGAAGATGGCAGAAGAAAACGCGCCGGTCAGCTGGGAGTTCCTGTATGATTTTTACCGGGAGGCATACAGAAGGATCCGGAAGCATGCAGATGAGGATAAAATTGTCCTCTTTCATGATGGATTTGATATTCATCGCTGGAAGGATTTTTTCGCAGGAGAGGAACTCGAACATGTAGCGCTTGATACGCATCAGTACCTGATGATGGCGGAGATGTGCGGCTGTCCGCAGACAACGGATGGATATCTGGACTATATCAAAAATCATTTCGCCGCAGATATGAAAGAAGTGCAGCAGTATGTGGATGTTATATGCGGGGAGTGGTGTCTGTTTAATTCTCTTGCGACGGGAACGGATACGCACGGCGGTCAGTCCGTACTGAACGGAGACGAAGCCGGAAGCGGAAGCAGCGAAGTATTCACAGCGGAGCAGAAAAGAGATATTTACCGGCCAATCGCAGAGGCACAGCTGGCTGCATGGGAGAATGGAAGCGGATACTTTTACTGGAATTACAAGCTTCTTACAGATACGGTAAACACAGCCGGCTGGATCGGATGGGATTCCTGGGACCTTGGAAGATGTATTGATTTCGGATGGTTTCCGGTAAAGCACTGACGTAATCAGAATACAGAAAATAATACGCTGGCAGCGGGTTGAAGAAATTATGGAAAAAGAGGAAACAGATATGAAGAAGAGAATTCATACCGCAACTGCGGTGAAGGATGCAAATGTAAAGCTTTCTTTTATGGAAAGATTTGGTTATGGAATTGGGGATTACGCGGGAAACCTGGTTTATTCCGCGATCAGCGCATTTCTGCTTGTCTATTACACAAATGTTGTCGGGGCAAGTGCGGCAGCTGCTGCAAGCATCATTGCCATCAGTAAATTTTTTGACGGCATTTCGGATCTGGTCATGGGATACATCATCGATCACACACATACAAAGCTTGGCAAGGCGAAGCCATGGATCAAGCGGCTGTTTATTCCGCTTGCTGTCTGTCAGGTGCTGATGTTTACCGTTCCGTCTTCCTGGGCGTCCGGAGCGCAGCTGGCGTATATGTTCCTGACCTATAATCTGGTATCTACGATTTTTTATACCGGCATAAATGTGCCTTATGCGACAATGCAGGGCCTGATGACTACCAATTCCTATGAGAGAGGTCTGCTTGGCACATTCCGGAACCTTCTGGCGACAGCCGGTACGATGACAATAAATACATTTACACTGAAGATGACAGCTGCCTTCGGTGGGGGAGATCAGTACAGCCAGAGAGGATGGACATTGACAACTGCTGTGCTGATGGTGATTTTCTGCGCGCTTACAATCTTTCAGCTTGCAGTGACACATGAGCGGGTGGATTCCTTTGAGACAGATGACGAGACGAAGGAAATTCAGAAAATATCCTTCGGAAAAGGTATTCTTGCGCTGGTGACAAATAAGTACTGGGTGCTTCTCGTCATCAACATCTTTTCTACATACTTCATGATGTCGACATTTTTTGGATCCGGCGTCTATTTTGCACAGTATGTGCTTGGCAACACAGCCTACTATTCGCCGGTTTCTAACGCACTGTCAATAGCGCAGATCGCGACTTTATTTATCACTCCTGTTTTCATGAAAAAGCTTGGAAAAAGAAATACTGCAATGATCGGATCTGGCGTCGCTCTGCTTGGATTTGCTCTTACCGGATTTGTCGGCAGCAATGTAGCTGCGGTCGTTGCGCTTTCTGCGATAAAGGGCATCGGATTTGGTTTCATGGGAGGTACCATGTTCGGGATGCTGCAGGACGCGATCACATTCGGAGAGTGGAAACAGGGCTTCAACATTGCCGGCATGGGAAATGCGGCTTCTTCCTTCTGTATGAAGATCGGGTCCGGTGTGGGTACAGCTGCACTTGGATGGATTCTTGGAGCAGGAAAATTTGACGCTTCTCTCGCAAGTCAGACGGCATCTGCGGTTACTTCAATCAGGACATCTTTCATCTGGATTCCAGTGATCACATCCATTGTGTCGCTGATCTGCATCCTTCTTTTTGATCTGGACAAAAAATATGATAAAATTGCTTCAGATCTTGCGGCCGGAAAGCATATGAATGATTAATGCGGCTGGATGCGATTCCGAAGATAACAGGCATAAGGATGAAGTGCGAGGGCGCGGAATCCGAATATGCGCGGACGCTGCGACAGACGGACGATGCAGGCCCCTGTGGGATTGCTCCGTGCTTCGCACTCCCGCAATCCTACAGGTATTCGCGTTTTCGCCGTGTTTCACACGGCTTCACGCTCATACCTGTTGCCTTCGAAATCGCATGCAGTCTCTTACACACGCTTCGCGCGTGACGATCCTGTCTGTGTTTTCGAAGAGCTTATACAGTAAACCCCCATGCCCCGCAGGCGGAGCACCACAATAGATATAGCCTGTATTCTGAAAACCCATTATACTACCTCCTTATTTCGTGTATAC
>NZ_JBQKIK010000046.1:0-10332 GCF_052117805.1 Bilifractor sp. LCP21S3_F8
GGAGGTAGTATAATGGGTTTTCAGAATACAGGCTATATCTATTGTGGTGCTCCGCCTGCGGGGCATGGGGGTTTACTGTATAAGCTCTTCGAAAACGCAGACAGGATCGTCACACGCGAAGCGTGTGTAAGAGACTGTATGCGATTTCGAAGGCAACAGGTATGAGCACGAAGTGACGCGTAAGCGGCACGGAAGTGCGAATGCCTGTAGGATTGCGGGAGTGCGAAGCACGGAGCAATCCGTAGCTTATACAGTGTGTGGCACGACTTATCGAATGGGCGTTACTGTATTAGTCACGGAAGCTGCGAAGCAGCGAAGTGACGTGGGGACTTATACAGTGTGTGGCACGATGTATCGTATGGCTGTTTACTGCATAAAGCCGTCGTCAAGCGGACAGTTTTTGGGCATGCGAAGCGTCTGTAAGAGACTGTATGCGATTTCGAAGGCAACAGGTGTAAACTATATAATCGAAAACATCTATTTTTATCGGGGTTTATTATCATGTTTTCCAAATTCAGGGACCATTTCTACCAGTCTGATCGTATCAACTGGAACAACCTGACCTTTACCAGAGCCGAGCTCTGGAAGCTGCTGTATCCGTTGATGCTTGAGCAGCTTCTGACCTCCTTCATGGGTATGGCAGATACCATGATGGTTACAAGAGCCGGAAGTGAAGCAATTTCTGCAGTCTCTCTGGTCGATTCCATCAACATCCTGGTTATCCAGATTCTTTCCGCAATGGCTGCCGGAGGAACGATCATCTGTTCACAGTATATCGGACATAAGGATTTCAAGAAGTGTAATGCCGCTGCAAGACAAGTGGTACTCACGGTATTGATGATCTCCATCCCTTTGGCACTCCTTTGTCTGATACTCCGAAGGCCACTTCTCGGGCTTGTATTCGGCTCGGTTGATCCAGCTGTCATGGAAAACGGTGTGACGTATTTCTTCTACACATCGATTTCTTTCCCCTTCCTTGCGCTCTTTGAATCAGGAGCGGCATTTTACCGTGCGGGTGGAAACAGCCGTTTTCCAATGACACTGTCCGTAATTTCCAACTGTCTGAATATATTCGGTAATGCGGTTCTGATCTTCGGGTTTGATATGGGGGTTGCAGGAGCGGCTATCTCTACCCTGTTGTCCCGCATTTTCAGCGCTGTTGTGATTTTCTGCTTCCTCAGAAAACCCAGACAGCCGATTGTCATCGATCATTATCTGCGTATACGCCCAGATTTTCGGATGATCCAAAAAGTTCTGTCGATCGGTGTTCCTTCCGGAATTGAAAACGGAATGTTTCAGTTTGGCAAACTGGCAATCCAGTCCAGCGTATCGACCCTTGGAACAATTAATATTGCAGCGAATGCAATGATGATCATCCTTGAAAACCTGAACGGCATCGGTGGCATAGGAATCGGTATCGGTCTGATGACCGTTGTTGGTCAGTGTATTGGTGCAGGACGTGTAGAAGAGGCAAAGTATTACATTGTAAAGATAAGCATGATCGCTGAAGTTGTCGTGCTCGTCTCCTGCGCTATTGTTTTTGTGATTGCAAAACCTGTGATGTGGCTTGCCGGTATGGATCCGGAAGCTGCTGATATCTGCTTTAACATGCTGATCTATGTGTCTATTGTAAAGCCAATTGTCTGGATACCGGCGTTTATTCCTGCTTACGGTATGCGATCTGCCGGAGACGTGAAATTTTCCATGATCGCGTCCAGCATAACCATGTGGTGCTGCAGGGTTCTTGTGACCACAGTGTTGATTCGTGTGTTCGGTTTCGGACCGATCGCTGTATGGATCGGTATGTCACTTGACTGGCTGGTGCGTGGGATTGTATATTCTCTGCGTTATCGTTCCGGTAAGTGGCTGAATCACACGGTTATTTCGTAAAATTAAATTTTATTTACGCGAACAGTGAGCCGCAGCCGAATGCGAAGTATTCGTGTGCGGCGATCGTCGCGATAGCGAGATAAAACTCGCGCAGCGTGTTTTTATCTCGTTTGATGTACCGGGGACATAATAATGAAGCTGCTCACATATCATGGATTTGAGCTGCTTTCTTATTATCAATAGATAAGGATCAGGAGGAAAAAGAATGTCAGACAGAAAAATTCTGGAGGGAATCGAACCTGCGGAGGTTTTTCGCTATTTTGAGGAGATTTCGGCGATACCGAGACCTTCCGGAAAGGAAAAGAAAATCAGTGATTATCTGATTCAATTTGCCCGGGCACACGGTTTTGAGCATTATCAGGACGCCTTGAACAATGTAATTATCATAAGAGAAGCATCAGAGGGATATGAAAATCAGGAGCCTATCATTCTTCAGGGCCATATGGATATGGTTTGTGAAAAAAATCCGGGTGTGACGAAGGATATGTCGAACGAGGGGCTTGATCTTGACGTCAAGGGTGATTTTATCTCCGCAAAAGGGACGACTCTCGGCGGTGATGACGGAATTGCGGTTGCGTACATTCTGGCCATTCTGGACTCCGCGACACTGAGACATCCGAGACTGGAGTGTGTGATTACCGTTGGTGAGGAGGTAGGGATGGATGGCGCGAAGTTCATCGATTGTTCCCCATTAAAGGGCCATCTCCTTTTAAACCTTGATTCTGAAAAAGAAGGTGTTGTTCTGGCCGGTTGTGCCGGCGGCGCGTCCGAAAAGGTGATTCTTCCAATCACCCGGGAACCATTTAAAGGACAGAGAGTGGAGCTTCACGTATCCGGTCTCACAGGCGGTCATTCCGGTACGGAAATACACAAGGGGCGGGCGAATGCGATGCTTCTCTTATTCCGGACAATAATGGAAGCGTCCCGTGACACGGATGTGCGGTTGATCTCGATGACCGCAGGGACAAAGGACAATGCGATTCCGAGAGAGGCATCTGCAACGGCTGTGGTTGAGGATTTTTCAAAATTCATGCATTCCGTTCAGATCAGCGAAAAAAATATTCAAAAGGAATACCGGGCGGCTGACCCTGGTCTTAAGATCACGGCAGAAGAGGCGTCCGGCACTCCGGAATCCAGAGCGGATGAAGATCCACTGACCGTGGAAGACACCCGCAAAGTTATTGCTCTGGCAAACTCGCTTCCTTCCGGAGTCCAGCGTATGAGCGATGAAGTAGAGGGACTTACGGAAACTTCCTTGAACTGGGGAATTACCAGCCTGTCTGACGACGAATTTTCAATGTGTGCTTCAGTGCGGAGCTCTGTAGCATCGGCACTCGCTGCACTGATTCAGAAAATTAGCTGGATCGCGTCAGCCTACGGGGCAAAGGTGGTTGAAAGTGGTGCATATCCACCGTGGGAATGGGTCGAGCACTCTAAGCTGCGCACGCGGATGTCGAAGATATATCGTGAGATGTTCGGGAAGGAACTCGTCATAGAGGCAATACATGCCGGTGTGGAGTGCGGTCTGCTTGCCGGGAAGATTCACGGCCTGGATGCGGTTTCCATGGGACCGGATATCTTCAATATTCACACCCCGCAGGAACGGCTGTCAATTTCCTCTGCCAGGAGAATGTATGATTACATCCTCAGGATACTGGAATATAAAAATACATAGAGATGTACTGAGAATCATTCCTCCAGAGCTTTTTGTGCATCCGCCAGCTGTTCTTCAAGATCACTGATTTCCAGCTCAAGCATCGGACACGCTTCCTCTGCCTGTGTAATCCTTCGAAGCTGCTCCAGTATAGAATCGTCAACCGGCTTCAGAAAGCCTGACAGAAAAGCCTTCGGATACAGGAAGGCTTTTTCTGTATCCGAAAAACGAACCGTCATACGTCCGTTAACACACGAAGAAACAGTGCCGGAGCCGAAGGCACGGTGTACTACCGAAATTCCGTCTACTGCCGGAAGCTGCAGAGAGAGCAGGTCTTCCAGATGTGCTTTCTTCACAGAGAGTTCCCGGCGGATCTCATCGATACGCCCGGCAAGCTCTCTGGCCCGTTTCGCTCTTTCCATCCATTCATCTGTAAAGGAGGACCGGATGCGCAGATGCGAATAGAAGTCGTTCCGGTACGCACAGTCGAGAATATCATAAGCCAGAAAATGGAGGTTATTGCTGAATTCTGCGGGGAAATCCGCCATACGGTTCTGATGGAGCTTCAGAATTTCAGGATAATTCCATACCTCCTCCAGAAGGTTATCGCACATTTTGTAGTAACCCTTAAGGGAAAAATGATTGCCATACATGAAATAATCCCCGAATTCCGTCGCCTGAGCGAAAAGATCAGCAGCTTCTTTTTTATAGAAATAATTATCAGAAGGAGAAAATGCTGTGAGAAGATTCAAAACAGAGACTGAGGTCTGCTCAAATTCAGTTTTCCCCTCAAATCGCCGGCCGATCCGGGCGTTAATGTCGTTCCGAAAATCAAGGATACGGGAAGCGCGCAGTTCCAGATCACCGTGATCCTCCGTATAGAAGAGTCGGATCAGCTGTTCTCTGACAAATGATGTTTCTTCCGGGATCTCGGCAAGTGCGGCAATACCCTCGAGAGAGCGGTGCATCGGAGTATCAAGAAATGCCCTTATTCCAGACGTAGATGCTCGAAGCATCGCTGGAAAATCCGCATCATCCGCATTCCAGTTCTTTTTGAAATCGGAAAAGCCTTTCTGCAGTGAATCCAAGCCGTAAATTTCGCCTGCTGCTGCACTGTCAAAACAAAGTCTGTACTGGGTGAAAATCAGATCTGAATTTTTTTTGTTCATTGCATATACTCCTGTATGATTGTGCGATTGCGCTCCCATTCGTGTTGCGCGGAAAACTTCCAAAGTATAACATAAAAATGCCTGCAATTATATCCTTGCGGAAGAAGAAAAACTGTGCTACAATTGGAAAGCTGTTTAGAAAGCATGCGCGGAAATTTTCGGGGTGGTGCCTTTTACGAGGTTCCCCGGCAAGTTGAACCGTGCAGAAGTTTAAAACCAAAAGGAGAGAAATATTATGAGCGTAATTTCAATGAAGCAGTTACTCGAAGCCGGTGTACATTTCGGACACCTCACAAGAAGATGGAACCCCAAGATGGCTCCCTACATCTACACAGAGCGCAATGGCATCTATATCATTGACCTTCAGAAGTCTGTAGGAATGGTAGATGAGGCTTACAAGGCTGTTGCGGACATCATCGCTGACGGCGGCAGAATTCTCTTTGTGGGAACAAAGAAGCAGGCACAGGATACCATCAAGACTGAGGCTGAGCGCTGCGGTGAGTTCTATGTCAATGAGAGATGGCTCGGCGGAATGCTGACGAACTTCAAGACCATCCAGACACGTATTGCCCGCCTGAATGAGATTGACAAGATGGAAGAGGACGGGACCTTTGATGTTCTTCCGAAGAAGGAAGTCATGGGTCTGAAGAAAGAGCAGGAGAAGCTCGTTAAGAACATCGGCGGCATCAGAGAGATGAAGAAGATCCCGGATGCTATCTTTGTTGTAGATCCGAAGAAGGAGCACATCTGTGTTGAAGAGGCTCACGCACTGGGAATCACTCTGATCGGCATCTGCGATACCAACTGTGATCCGGAAGACCTCGACTATGTAATCCCGGGAAATGACGATGCGATTCGTGCCGTTAAGCTTCTGGTTTCCAAGATGGCAGATGCTGTCATTGAAGCAAAGCAGGGAATGGCACAGGAATCCGGCGATGAGGCTGCAGAGGAAGCTGCTGCGGAAGCCGCAGAGGCAGAATAATTAATCATACAACCTACAGGAGGAATTCGAAATGGCTATTAAAGCTTCTCAGGTTAAAGAGTTAAGAGAAATGACCGGTGCCGGAATGATGGACTGCAAGAAGGCCCTGACGAACACCGACGGAGATATGGATAAGGCGGTTGAATGGCTTCGTGAGAACGGTATGGCAAAGGCACAGAAGAAGTCCGGACGTATCGCCGCAGAAGGTATTGTTATGTTCAAGGCTGCTGATGATGGCAAAAAGGCCGCTATCGTTGAGGTAAATTCCGAGACAGACTTTGCTGCCAAGAACGAGAAGTTCCGTTCCTATGTGGCACAGGTTGCAGATCAGGCACTGACAACAACCGCTGCAGATATCGACGCATTCCTGGCAGAGCCCTGGAAGTTCGACACAAGCAAGACCGTTAAGGAAGAGCTTGACGCAGAGATCGCCGTTATCTCCGAGAATATGCATATCCGTCGTTTCGCACAGGTTGAGGAGCCGAACGGATTTGTAGCAACCTACAATCATGCGGATGGAAAGATCGGCGTTCTGGTTGATGTTGAGACAGATGTCGTAAATGACGCAATCAAAGAGATGGCAAAGAATGTTGCCATGCAGATCGCTGCCATGAGACCGCAGTACACAAGCAACGCTGAGGTTCCGGCAGACTACATCGCGCATGAGACAGAGATTCTTCGCGCTGCAATCATGAACGATCCCAAGGAATCCCAGAAGCCTGAGAAAGTGATCGAGGGAATCGTAAAGGGCCGTGTCAACAAGGAACTGAAGGAGATCGTTCTTCTTGATCAGGTATACGTAAAGGCTGAGGACGGCAAGCAGTCTGTTGAGAAATATGTTCAGCAGGTAGCAAAAGAGAACAATGCCAAAGTTACCATCAAGGGCTTTACTCGTTTCGAGACCGGAGAAGGACTTGAGAAGAAGAACGAGGATTTCGCCGCTGAGGTAGCTGCTCAGGTTGCAGGAAAGTAATTCCGGTGGATCTGAATTGTGCCGGAGTTATCCGCGCACCTCTTCCTGATCTCTTATAAATCGAGAAAATTTAAAAGCATTACAAAACAGACAAGCTTCGGAAGCACAGTCACACAAAGAATTTAACGTGACAGAGCCTCCGGAGCTTTTCTAATTTCTGTTTGAAGGAACAGTTCTCCGGCGATATACTGTTATAGACAGACAGGATGTGCTACGCAAGTGGAGCATACAAAAAGTAAATACCCGCATCTGACAGAGGCGGGAACGGAAAGGTATAAAACGATGGCATACAATACTTCAAAAGAATTACGAAATGATGTGATTTATTCCGTTTTTGTAAGAAACTACAGCGAAGAAGGTACCTTTGACGCGGTTCGTCGGGACCTTCCCAGGATCAAGGCATTGGGAACAGATATCATCTGGCTGATGCCGATTCATCCGTGTGGCGTGAAAAACCGGAAGGGCAGTCTGGGGTCTCCGTACGCGATCCGGGATTACCGCGCGGTAAATCCTGAATTTGGAACAGCAGAGGATTTTCGACATCTTGTGGATGCAATCCACGACCATGGCATGAAATGCATCATAGACGTCGTATACAATCATACTTCCCCCGACAGTGTTCTCGCGAAGGAGCATCCGGAATATTTTTATCACAAACCGGATGGAAGCTTTGGCAACCGGATCGGAGACTGGTGGGATGTCATTGACCTGGATTACAGCTGCCATGATCTGTGGAAGTATCAGATTGACACATTGAAAATGTGGGCAGGGGAATACCGGGTCGACGGATTCCGTTGTGACGTCGCTCCGCTTGTTCCGGTTGCGTTCTGGAAAGCGGCGAGAGAAGCTGTGGAGGAGGTACATCCGGGATGTATCTGGCTGGCAGAAACTGTGGAACCTGAGTTTATCTCGTTTAACCGCTCACACGGCATTCCCTGCGCGTCGGATTCGGAAATCTTTCAGGCATTCGATATCAGCTATGCATATGACATTCACGGAATCTTCTACGATTATCTGACTGGCTCAAAGAAGCTGAAAGAGTACGCGGATGCTGTCAACCTTCAGGAGTGTATCTATCCCGACAATTACGACAAACTGAGATTCCTTGAGAATCATGACCAGCTCAGGGCTGCTTACATGATTCGTGACGAGAAGGCGCTCCGCAACTGGACAGCGTTTCAGTATTTTCAGAAGGGAACTGTTCTGATTTATAATGGACAGGAAAGATGTGCGGACCACACACCGGGACTGTTTGACAGAGATAATATTTCCTGGAAAGGAGAAGATATCACGCCTCTGCTTCAGAAGCTTTTCCAAATCCGAAAAGAAAATTTTGCGGCAGACTGCAGTATCCATCTGCAGGCGGAGGACAGGGACATTCTGATCGGAATCCGCACGGAGAACGCGGACAGAACAGCGGGGGATACCGGTAAGAGAGCTGTCGGAATCTTTTCGCTCCGGGGAGAGACAGGGCTTCTTTCCGTAAAGCCCTATGAGATACCAGACGGCATCTATACAAACCTGATTGACGGCACAGAAGTAGAAGTGAGCATGGGGCGGATATCGGTCAGCGGTGAGCCCTTGATCATTCTTGTGTAAGTCCAGTCGCAATATTCCCGGCTTACGGTGCCTGCTCACCAGTGGGCAAGTTCATTAGCGGCACGGAAGCTGCCTGCAGCTTCCGCATCGCGGAAACTTATCCATTGCGGCGGTTCGCCTGAACGATGCAAAGAGGTAAGCGGCTTAGGGAATGCAGTGTGTAATCTGAGAGACAGTGTGTCGTTCCGATACGGAGGTGATATGGTATGGAACTTACGAAGTATATCGGCTGCTCCAGAGCGGCAAGGAAGCTAGATAAGGCAGATCTTGTTCTGAAAAATGCGAAAATAGTCAATGTATTTACCGACCGTGTGGAGGAAGGGAATGTCGCAATTACAAACGGCATGATTGTCGGAATCGGAGATTATCACGGTGTGCGCGAAATTGATCTGGAGGGCCAGTATCTTACCTCGGGATTTATTGACGCGCATCTTCACCTGGAGTCGACACTCGTAAATCCGCAGGTGCTGATTGCCAAGGCAACGGCACACGGAACCACTACCTTTATCGTTGATCCTCACGAGGTGGCAAACGTGGCAGGGACAGCCGGAATCGATTATCTCCTGTCCCAGACGGAGAACTGTCCCGCACACGTCTACGTGATGATCGCCTCCTGCGTCCCGTCCACACCGATTGATGACAACGGTTGTACCCTGACTGCGGATCAGATGGCTCCTTATCTGAAAAACCGCCGTGTTCTTGGTCTTGGCGAGGTGATGGACTGCATGTCTGTCATCAATGGGGATCCGGAGATGAACCGTAAGCTGGAGCTGTTTGACGGCAAAGTGAAGGATGGCCACGCTCCGAATTTGTCGGATGAGGAGCTTGCCGCCTATGTCATGGCCGGTGTGACCACTGATCACGAGGGCACCACTTATGAATACGTCATGAAGGAACGCTCCATGGGCATGACCTGTCATATCCGGGAGGGGAGCGCCGCAAGGAATCTGGAAATGATAGTAAAGGGCATTGTAGAGAACAATACAAATACCGAGGGCTTTTGTTTCTGCACGGACGACAAACACATCGAAGATATTGCTCGGGAGGGCGACATCGATCACAACGTCCGCAAGGCTGTCAGTATGGGCATCAGTCCAATCGCCGCTGTCAAGATGGCGACAATACAGCCGGCGCGATGCTACGGGCTGAGAAGAACCGGAGCAGTTGCGCCCGGGTATGACGCAGACCTTGTGGTCTGGGATTCTATCAAGGACTTCAATGCCCGGATGGTCTTCTACAAAGGAAAACTGATCAGAGGAGAGCAAAGAGTAAAGCCTGCGCCATGTCCGTCAAAGCTGACAGATACAATCCACCTCGGGAAGCTCGATCCGGAAAAGCTGAAAATACGCCTGGACGGGAATCCCTTCCCGGTGATTCGCATGATCCCGGGACAGATTCTCACTGAGCGGCGGGATCTGCTCTTGCCTGGGAAGGATTATTTTGAGGCAAATGGCGATCTGGACAAGATCGCGGTTTTTGAGCGGCACAAGGCGACCGGAAAAACCGGCGTAGGTGTGGTACAGAATTTTGGACTGCGGGAGGGTGCGATCGCGTCTTCGGTGTCTCACGACAGTCATAATATCATCGTCATCGGAGACAACGACCGGGATATCCTTCTTGCGGTAAAGGAACTTGAACGAACGCACGGCGGCTATACGATCATCCGAAACGGTGAGGTCTGTGACACCCTTGAGCTTCCGATCATGGGACTGATTTCCGACAGGAGCTACAGCTATGTCAATCAGAAGCTTCGAAAGATGATCCGTCAGGCACACCGGATGGGCGTTCCCGAGGATATGGATCCCTTCATTACACTTTCTTTCATGGCGCTCCCGGTTATTCCGGAGATCCGCTGTACGCCGAGAGGCATCTACAGCGTCACGGGCGGTGAATTTCTCCGCAGGGCATGAAAAAATTCCGTCGTTACTAAAGTATCTAAATTTTTCAAAAACACTGTCAAGCATAAATGAAAATGTCTCGAAAAAACTTTAACATGAGCCCCGGTTTTCCGGGGCTTTTATTTAATATCCGTGTTAACACTCTAATCATGCACTTTTTAGATCTT
>NZ_JBQKIK010000047.1:0-7473 GCF_052117805.1 Bilifractor sp. LCP21S3_F8
GCCAGCGTTCATCCTGAGCCAGGATCAAACTCTCATAAAAAAGATTTGATTCGTTCAGAATTAACACTTGGCTAATTCATCCCTTTTTACTGTTTTAAAGGATCGTAATCACTTCATGTATCGTTCATTTGAACGTTACATCCATGAATACTCATCGATCGTTCAAACAAAAATTTTATAAAACTTCATTTGAATTTTCGAGGATGTGTTTTACTGTTCAGTTGTCAATGTTCATTCTGTATTACTTTTGTTCTGTCGCTGTATCTCGGCGACAAATGATACTTTACCACCCGGGTATAGGATTGTCAACAGGAAATTGTATATTTTTTGAAGAAAATTTCAGTGCCCGTTTATCCTTTAATTACGCGGTTTTTTCGCTTCTGTTATTATATATCGTGGTTATTGTATGTATTGTGTCGTCAATTCGTTCATTTTGTTGGCATATCCTCTGCACATCAAATGATACACCTCTTATATTTGGAAAATCCGGGATGGACTGTCCCTTCCATTGACCGGTGGCTCAATGGAAGGGATTACAATAAACGAAGCGAGAACTGCATCAGATCGTTGCACACCACTCCACAGCAAAATCAATCAGCTTCCTTACATTGTCCGTCTGCGGCATATCCTTCCTCACAACTGCCGCCACCTTCCAGAGCGGATGTTCCGCGAACGAAATTTTCCGCAGATCATCGCTTCCCATATCCTCAAAAATGAAGTCCATGGAGACCGTGTTGCCTTCCTGCTCCCGGCACAGCTTGTAACAAAGGCTGAAGCCACTTGTGTTGAAATACACGTCCAGATCAGCGCCTTCCTTTCTGCAGGTTTCCTCCAGAATATGGTGAATCATGAAATTACCATTTTCGATAATCACCGGCTCCTCGCTGATTTCCTTTACCGACACCTCGTTTCTGTCGTAATATCTGCTCTTCCTGTGTGTAATGAAAAAAATCTCTCGCGAAAAAAGCGGTATATATTTCAATTCCGGGTCTTTCTTCACATACGGAACAAATCCAAGATCATATTTCCTGTTTCTGACATTTTCTTCAATATATATATCCGGAAATTCCATATAATCCAGCCGCACGCCGGGATTCTGATCCGTGAATGTATGGATGAACTCGGGCGACAACAGACGCAGAACCCCATACGCGGAAACCAGGCGCAAGAAACCCTTTTCCTGTTTTTTCAGATCACTGATGGAAGCCGTCATCCCATTGTAATCCGCGATGATCCGGCACGCATGATCGTAAAAAATCTTCCCATACTCATTCAGCGCCACTCCCTTCTGGGAACGGACCAGAAGCTCTGCGCCAACTTCTTCCTCCATTCTGCGAATGGTCTGACTCACCGCCTGTGGGGAGAGAAACATTGCCTCCGCGGCTGCGGTAATGCTCTTTTTTTCACAGACCTCAATGAAACATTCCATATCCTTCAGATTCATTTTGCCCACTTCCTGTTAAATGCTCAACACGAAAAAAATCTCCGGGAGCTCTGCTGAATTGTGATTTTGCGCGTGCACTGCCGGGAATCCCTTCCAAACGAGATAAAACACGCTGCGCGAGTTTTATCTCGCTATCGCGACGCTCGCCCCACACGAATGCTTCGCATTCGGCTGTGGCTCGCTGTTCGCGTAAATTACAAAAAAGAAGCAGCCTTGTATAAGAACTGCCTCTTTCTTTTCCCTGTCTTCAATATATTCCACTGTCAGAAACCTGTCAACACAGCGGATTTCTTCTGTTCATCCTTTATGCATCCCATGCTGACAGCAAAGGTTCTGGTTCAGGCATACATTGAGAATTACTTCTGTTCATCCTCCGCGTATGGCTGCAGTTCATCATAGGAAACCGGCTCCGGATCTCCCTCTCCGATGAAATTGCAGAACGGATGCGGCTTTCTGTAGAAGTTCAGCGTCAAATACTGATTTCTATACTGTCCCGCAGCATCAAATCCATACTTGTAATCGATGATATCTTCAAGATCAATATCCGCATACGCAATGCCTTCCTCACCGGACGGAACATAATCACTTCTGAGATTTCCATCCGGTCCGATGATCGCGGTATGACCCTGCTTCAGTGTCTTGAAATATGCCAGACGGTCCTCCTCAAGTTTGCCATTTTCATCGGTGCACAGCATCTTATACAGACGGTCATCATACACAGAGCTGGTCATCAGGACAAATGCACCGGTCTGTATCGCATATGCCTTGCTTGCAATATCATCATCGAAATATCCGGGCCAGGAAGCGACATGAACCTGCTCATTCTGAGCATTCATCGCTGCGATATCCAGAGCTACATCATGCTCCCAGCACTGGCATCCGCCGAGTCTTCCAAGCTCCGTATCAAATACCGGCATCAGGGAACCGGAACCGTCGCCCCAGATCAGACGTTCTGCGACAGATACTCTCATCTTCCGATGCTTGCCCATCAGATTTCCCTTGTTGTCAAACCAGAACTGCGTTAGATAAAGGGATCCGCCGTCTTTTTCCGATCCGGAGATGCATACGTAAATATCGTTATCTCTTGCGGCCTGGCTGATTTTTGCGAGTGCATCGCCAGGAACCTCTACCGCGTTGAGGTAAAGCTGATGGTAAAATCTCGGGACATAGTCAAGTGCTCTTCCAAGGAAAGCAAACCAGGGATATCCGGGCAGGAATCCCTCCGGAAAACCGATCAGCTTTGCACCGTTGTCGGCAGCTTCCTTAATGATCTTCACAGACTTTTCAACCGTCGCCGCAAGATCAAGATAAACCGGTGCCGCCTGTACTGCCGCTACTTTGTATTTCGGATATTTTGCCATGATTGATTTCCTCCTTTAACAGATTCTGCTGTTGACAATGCTGACGTTTTTCTCCCGGGATAAAAGAAAAAGGCATCGGTGAGGTTTCCCTCTCCCGACGCCTTTGTCTTCGATGCTCATAATATATATCAGTTTTTCCAAAAAAGAAATCAAGCTGTTCTTGACAGGTCTCAACTGATCCTTGATACACAGAGGGCAACCGATCCTTGATACGCACTTGTCAACCGGTCCTTGATACACACGTGTTAACTGGTCCTTAATACACATGTGTCAGCCGGCCCTGATACGGTATTTGAGTTTCTCTGCCGCTCTTGTGTCTTGAAAACCATTTATCATTTATGTTTTAATATGATCAAGGGAAAAATCACCTGTGGAAAAATAAGCTGTTCCTTTGACTTCGGACCATTAGGGCAGGGAACAGATCAGAGAGAACAGGGATATAGATCATTACACAATCTCATGGATATTCTGTACAACCACTTCCGGCTCACGAACTCCCCTTCCAGAGAAACAGAACGAGCTTCCTTATCAGGCAATTACTCCGATTTATGAGGAAGCATTGTCCATCCGCCTGCACAACAGTGCTTCCCATAAATATCCGCTCCACCACACATGGAAAAATCTGGCGACCGTCGGTTCCGCCGGCGACATCCTTCTCCCGAATGTCCAGCAGATGCTCCTCCGCCTGAAGAAGGATACAGGCGTGCGATACCTGCGTTTCAGCGGATTTTTTTCCGACCGCCCCCTCGTCGCTTCTGCCGATGCATCCGGAAATCCTGTTTACAATTTTGCCTATGTCGATATGGGGCTGGATTTTCTGCATTCCATGGTCTCAAGCCCTGGATCCAGTTATCCTTCATGCCCCGGGTTCTTGCTCTGCATCCGAATAAATACCTGTTCAACGACAATGTCAGCCAGCCCCGCTCCAACCAGGCATGGTGTAATCTCATTCAGGTCTTCTTTCAGCACATCCGGAAACGATATGGCATCGAGGAAACAAGAACCTGGAGATACAGTCTCTGGAATCTGCCGAACACGGCTTCCTTTTTGTATGGATTTGACAATCCTGAAGATTTTCAGACCTTTTACAAAAAATATGGCGAGAAAGCCCACGGTTTTAACCGTGGGATGAATCGCTTTGAAAAAAATACAAAAATACAGAACAAACGTTTTCATTTTTGTATGTCGTATGTTACAATATACACATGAAGACAGTATATAAAAAAACCGCAACAACCGTATCATTTCTGAATTATCATCTGGTTTTCTGCCCAAGATACCGGCGTAAAATTTTTGACATTCCAGGCGTTGAAAAACGCTTTCGGGAACTGACGCACCAGGCCTGCGAAGCCAACCAGATTGAGATCCTTGCGATGGAATGTCATCGTGATCATGCCCATTTGTTTGTCAGTGCTTATCCGCAGCTCAGTATCCCGGAAATCGTGAGGATTATCAAGCAGGCGACCTCGTGCGCGCTGCGTGACGAAATCCCACAGCTTTCCCAGATGCCCTCCCTTTGGACCCGTTCCTATTTTGTCAGCACAGCGGAAAATGTCACCGAAGCAACGGTGGAACGGTACGTACGGACGCAGAAAACGAGGTGATTTTATGCACACCATACGATTCCTCCTTCTGACAACAAAAGAAGATGACCGTATTCTGGAAAAACGGTTCCGTATGTTATGGCATATCCACAATCAGACCGTTAAGTACGCGCAGAAACAGCTGCACAAGCTGATGCGTGACCGCGCGTATATAGATGCCAGGAAAGAGCGTAGCGCCCTGAAGCCGGAAGCCGAAAAGCTGCAGAAGCGGCTGGACGAAGCCGAGGCGCAGAAGAAGCCGGCAAAACGCGGAGAACGGTCGAGGCTGAAAGCCGTGAAGAAACGGCTCCGCGAATTGATGGACATCATGAATGAACGGATCGAATTCTTTTGCCTGACGCAGACCGGACTGGAATCCTATGTCAAGGTCATGCAGCACCGTTTTCAGAAGCACATTTCGAGCCAGCAGGCACAGAAGGAAGCCGACCGGGTGTATACGGGTGTTCAGAAGGTCCTGTATGGGAACGGGAAATTTGTCCATCTGAAAAAGCTGGATGACCAGCGTTCCATTTCGCAGAAGTGTTCCACGAACGGCATCAAGGTGAATAGGAACGCCAATACCGTGAACTGGCTTGGATTAACCATCCCGTTTCGCATGAATAAAAAAGATCCGTATGCCGCAGAAAGTGTTGGACACCAGCTGAAGTACGGGGAACTCATCCGTCTGCCATTTAAAAACGGGTGGCGGTATTACATCAACCTCTATATGGACGGTGATGCCCCGAAGAAGCTCTGTGTTTCCTCCGGACTTACATGCATAGACCCCGGTGTCTCTACGATGGCTTCGGTTTCTGAAAAGGCGGTTTCCCTGAAAGAGCTCGCCCCTATGTCGGGCTGCTATAACAAAGAGATTGCCAGACAGCAGAGACTGGTGGATCAGGAAAAACGAGCGCTGAATCCGGATCATTACGATGCCGACGGCAGGGTGATAAAAGGAAAACACAACTGGGTAATTTCCAACAACTGCCGTCGTCATCAGAGACGTATCCGCGAACTGTATCGAAAAAAATCAGCGTCCACCGAATGCTCCCATAACCACCAGGCCAATGAGCTGCTGGTCAATAACGGGAATTGTTTCCTGATAGAGGATATGACATACGCGGCATTGCAGAAACGCTCCCGGAAACCAACAGAACGGCAGGAAAAAGCGACCGTTGTGAAAGATAAGAACGGGAAGGAAAAGACAGTCCGTAAGTGCAAAAAGAAGAAGCGCTTTGGCAAATCGCTGAATGACCGTTCACCTGCCCTGTTCGTCGCCATCCTTACGCGGAAGGCGGAACAGTACGGCGGACAGGCTGTCCGAATTGACACACGAAAGTTCCGTGCGAGCCAGTACCACCATGATACCGGCGAATATCACAAGGCAGCGCTGTCTGACCGCTGGAAAACCATAGACGGCCATGAAATACAGCGTGACCTGTACAGTGCCTTCCTGATCTTCTGCTCCAACCCTTCCGGTACCGCGCCGGATCGGGATCTCTGTAACTCGATGTTTGAACATTTCGTAACCATGCATGACGCCTTTATCAAGGCAACCGCAAAGGAAAACCATCCGGCTTGTTTCGGATACTGATTTTTTGGCAAAAAGAAAAGAAACAGCACTTGCTGTCTCTTCCCTTTTTGAATAGAACCTGTAAATGTCTCGCACGGCCCGGCCAGCTGTCAGGTACGCCCGGTAAAAGGCTCCGGTCTCCGGATCGGAATACCGATGAAGAGCATAGTCCTGGAAGCCTGAAAAGAAGGACTATAACCAAGCTGCTTGTACAGAGCGAAAGTGATGTCCGGAAATCTAAGGCAGCCTTCCCTTGGACAAGGATGTTTCAGGAGTTCGCTCCCGGAATCCCACGGTTTTAACCGTGGGAGGAGGTCAAAAGGCATCTTTTGACACAATCAAAAACGAAGATCCAGCTTATTTCATCTCGATGCCGCCTTCTTATTACATCGGACAGGTCGTTTTCATCATCAAATACCAGAACACCTATACTATGATTGACGGCTATCTGTCAGACTACGTGGACAAAAACTGCAGCTCCGCTCTCGTCAGATGGGAACGGCTTTATCCCGCTCCGATACAGGCGGAGAATCTTGATTTTCTTGATTTCATTTTCTGCACTCATGCCCACTTTGATCACGCAGATCCCTGGACGCTCCGTAAAATCGCAGAAGTGAACCACAAAGCCATCTTCATCGGTCCGCCCCCTGTCTGCAACGTCTATTCCGATTGCGGCGTCCCCGCGAAACAGATTCTGCAGCCCGTCATTGACAGTCCGACCGTACTCGATCCCGGTCATAAAATATCATTCACGATGATTCCTGCCGCGCATGAAGAACTCCACCCGGATCAACAGGGCGGCTTTGCGGAAGTCGGCTACCGTATATCCTTCGGGCATGCCACCATTTATCACTCGGGCGACTGCTGCCCATACGACGGCCTGGAATCCAGAATCATGAATTGCGACGCACTGATTCTTCCCGTCAACGGGCGGGATTACTATCGGAGGAACGTGAAAGACATTATCGGCTGCTTTGACAGCACGGAAGCAATTACCCTTGCCGCAGACACCCATGCAGGCATGCTTATCCCCGTGCACTGGGACCTGTACTACGTGAACGAGATCAACCCGGGAACCTTTGTGGATCTTGCCCACCGCCTGCATCCGGAACTTCCTTTTCACATCTTTGTTCCCGGAGAAGGTTACATATTGTCGGTTTAAGCCTGATCGAGGGTGAAAAAAATCCGGAAAATACTGATTTCACAGCATTTTCCGGATTTCATCTGCTCATTTAAAAAGCAGGGGATGAGAGAATCGAACTCCCGCTAAAAGTTTTGGAGACTTCTGTCATGCCATTTGACCAATCCCCTGTATTACTCAAGATATGTAAATGACCTGGCTAATGTACCAACAAAAAATCATAACACATACCTTCAAAACTGAACACACAAACTCTTCCTGGGAATCCGTCTCCGGATTCCCTCCTTCCGTTCCAACTTATGCTTCAGGTCAAACCCTCGACCGATTAGTAACAGTCAGCTCCATGCCTTACGGCACTTCCACCTCTGCCC
>NZ_JBQKIK010000048.1:0-7232 GCF_052117805.1 Bilifractor sp. LCP21S3_F8
GATCATGTACATATGCTGGTTAGCATACCGCCTAAGATCAGTGTGGCATCATTTATGGGATATTTGAAGGGGAAAAGTGCCCTTATGATGTTTGACAGGCACGCAAATTTATAATACGAGTTTGGAAACAGATATTTTTGGGCAGAAGGATATTATGTCAGTACAGTAGGGTTAAATGAAGCTACCATCAGAAAATATATCCAAGATCAGGAGCGGGCGGATATCATACAGGACAAGCTCAGCGTAAAGGAATACGAAGGCCCTTTTAAGGGTCAGGGTAAGTAATACGGATGCCCTTTGAGGGGCAGCGACGAGTAAAAAGCAATGTGGCTTGAACGGAGCTGCGGGAAGTGATCAAAGAAACTTCCCGCAGCCATAAAGTGAAAGCCAGCGCCTTGAGACGCTGGCCTAGCAACACGGGCTTATAGCCCGGACCGAACCACCCGTTTCACGGGTGGCGGCAATTTAGTGTTCGAAAGAACGCGCAGCCATCTCCGCAGGAGATGTTCAATGTGGGAATGCACTCCTGCACGGTGCGCCGAAGCTGGATGAGAACGGCAATCCCCTGAAGGATAAGAATGGCAGGGTGATCCGGGAACCGTATATCATCAAAGTCTTCAATACGATCAATTTCAGGAAATCGATGAAATACAATCCCTTTGCCTATATTCATTCGGAGAAGGACATCCTGAAGCTCGTTACAGCGCTGATCGCCAATACGAAAGGAGAAGGAAAAGCCGGGGATGAGTTCTGGACCAAGGCGGAGACGCTGCTCTACACGGCTCTGATCGGATACATTCATTACGAGGCACCGGAAGAAGAACAGAACTTTGCGACACTTCTGGAGATGCTCAATTCGATGGATGTCCGGGAAGATGATGAAGAGTACCAGAACCCGGTGGATATCCTTTTTGAGCGGCTGAAAGAGAAGAATCCCAATCATTTTGCAGTAAGACAGTATGTGAAGTTCAAGATGGCTGCCGGCAAGACCCTGAAAAGTATACTTGTGAGCTGCGGCGCACGTCTGGCGCCCTTTGATATTCAGGAGGTCCGGGACATCACCATGTATGATGAGCTGGAACTGGATACGCTGGGAGACCTGAAGACAGCACTTTTTCTCATCATGTCGGATACTGATGCGACGTTCAACTTCCTGATCGCTATGATATACACGCAGATGTTCAATCTGCTTTGTGAGAAAGCGGATGACGTATATGGTGGACGGCTTCCGGTGCATGTACGGTGCCTGATTGATGAGGCAGCTAACATCGGTCAGATTCCGAACCTGGAGAAGCTGGTTGCGACAATCCGAAGCCGTGAGATCTCAGCTTGTCTGGTGTTGCAGGCACAGTCACAGCTGAAGGCTATCTACAAAGATAATGCTGATACGATCATTGGTAACATGGATTCCCGTATCTTCCTTGGTGGAACAGAACCGACGACACTGAAAGAGCTGAATCAGGCACTTGGTAAGGAGACGATTGATACCTACAACACCGGTGAGAGCAGAGGACGTGAGGAATCCCACAGCTTGAATTACCAGAAGCTGGGACATGATCTTCTTTCCGTCGATGAGCTTGCGGTGCTGGATGGGTCTAAATGCATTCTGCAGCTACGTGGTGTCCGGCCTTTCCTGTCTAAAAAGTACGATCTGACAAAGCATCCGAACTATTGCCTTACCGCTGACTATGACAAGAAAAATACGTTCGACATTGAGAAATATCTCAACCGGAAAATGAAATTGAAACCGGAAGATGAATATGTAGTGGTAAATGCTGATGTAAAAGCAATTTGATATTAGGGGTTTTGAAGAAGCAGAATCTGTGATACATTAAAATCAAAAAATAAACACCATGCGGGCTGGATTTCTTAAGCGAGTATCGGTTTTGCTGAGATATCAATTTCAAAACCAGAGACGGAGGTTTTCAGGCTGTACAGCTCAGATTATCTGGCACTGGTGTGATCATCTGTGGGGAATCTTCAAACAAGGAGCTTAGCAGATGGATAGAATTAAGAAGGACAGTCAGGATACATTGTATCTGATTAACAGAGGAGGAAACGCATGGCAGAAAGCCAGAATATAGAATACAAAGAGTCTTGGCGTGATGAGTATCTGAAATGGATATGCGGATTTGCCAATGCGTAGGGAGGAACGATCTTTATCGGAGTCCGCGATGATGGAAGCATTGTGGGGGTTAAGAACGCCAAGAAACTTCTTGAGGATATCCCGAACAAAATCCAGACGGGATTAGGCATTATTGCTGACGTTAACATGCATACAAAGAACGGACTGGATTATATTGAGATAAAGGTTGAGCCCAGTAGCTTTCCTATAAGTTATCATGGCGAATACCATTACAGAAGCGGGGCTACAAAACAGCAGCTGACAGGCATTGCATTGTCAGAATTTATTATGCGAAAAACTGGATTCCGCTGGGAAGATGTCACGGTCGATAACCTTTCTGCAGATGATCTGGATGAGGAAAGTTTCAAGATTTTTCGCAGAGAGGCATTCAAAAGCGGCAGGATGAAGGATACAGAGCTGAATGTCTCTAACGCGGAACTTCTGAGTAAATTGCATCTTATTTCCAATGGAAAGCTGAAGCGTTCTGCAGTTCTGCTTTTTTATAGTGATCTGCAAATTATTCAGAATGGGAGCTACGTCAAAATCGGGAAATTTGGCGAAGGAGCAGATCTTCAGTACCAGGATGTGATGGATACGTCTCTTATTACAATAGCAGACAGAATTATTGATCTGATCTATATGAAATATCTTAAGGCAAAAATCACGTATGAGCATGACCGCAGAGTCGAGACATACCCGTATGCGCGTGAAGCGGTCCGTGAAGCAATTTACAATGCGATAGCTCATAACTGCTATATGTTCGGAACTCCGATACAAGTCAGAATAGAGGACCAGGAAATGATCATCAGCAATCGATGTATCCTGCCGGATGGCTGGACATCCGAAACTTTGATGGAGCCGCATGATTCGATTCCTTATAACCCTGATATTGCAAATGTATTCTATCGGATGGGATATATCGAAAGCTGGGGACGTGGTATTCAGAAGATTTGCGATGAATGTATTGCAATAGGGGCTGATCTTCCAAGGTATGAGGTGCTCGGAAATGGCATACGACTGCATTTTAATGCTTTGCAGAGCGCGTTAATAGATCAGACTAAAGATCCAAAGTATCAGAGAGATACTTTGGCTGATACTTTGGCTGATAAGATTATTGCTTTGTTGACTGAAAGTCCTGCCTTAACACAGGAAGAACTGGCAGAAAGTGTTAAAGTATCCGTTCCATCCGTAAAAAGAGCTATGAAAATACTTTCGGATTCTGGTCGCATAGTGCGTGTCGGTGGGAAACGATATGGTCACTGGGAAGTGAAATGAATGTGGGCGGCAGCCAGAACGCATCATTATGATCTGAATATGATCATGTGGCGGTATGTAGATGCGAAAACGCCAGAAGAAGAAAGTCCGTTTGTTCAAAATAAATTAGAATTTGAAAGGCGGTTGATGCATATGAACAAGATTACCAAGATTACATTTAAACAACAAGTTTTCATTGGAATTATTCTTATAATTGCTGGGAATGTGCTTGCTTTAATTTTACACAAAGGCTTGTTTGCAAATATCGCATGGATTTTATACGGACTCATTCTCATACTGAACCCTGTTTACCCTGAAAAATACAGTAATGATGAAAAAAGAGCAAAATTGGGTTCAAGGATTGCCGGAATAATTTGTATTTTAGCAGGAATACTTACGAGATATATTCCGTAGATCCCAGTTTATACTAGGAGACAATCGATATGATAGACAAAATAATTGGAGTCATAATGACCGGAGGCGTGGGAGTCATTTTTGCTGTTATGGGCTGGTTGCTCTGGAAAAAAGAAAAGCTCTCCTTAATGCATAATTACCATGTTGATAAAGTTTCCGCAGAAAACAGGCCGGCTTTTTGTAAACTGTCCGGAATTGGTCTTATCGTGATAGGCGTTGGTTTATTGATAACCGCTGTGATACTTGGCATCACAGACTCTGCATACAGTTTTCTTTTCTTCGCTGCTTGTTATGTGGCGGGTTTGACCATGTTGATTACTGCCGGGACGAAGTACAATCGTTAACTCCCAGTTTGTTGCCTTGATTCCTTTAGATATGTTTCCTCATTTGATGCCTGAGTTTTAGATATATTTCCGCAAACAGTGGCAAATTTTCGATATGTTTCCACAAACAGTCGGTCAGCGTGATTATGTTTTCCACTGTCTCGGCGCACGTCGAGACCGTTGTCCTCTTGAGCAACAAAAATGCGAAGCCGAAGGACTGTGTTGAGATTAGCGTTGATGCTGAGGATTATTACAGGATCAAGAGTTCAGAGAAAGACATTTGACAGACTACTAAAGTTTGAAGAGTATGTGAAAAAACCTGTGGAATGAACCGTGATATGGGATTTCCACAGGTTTTCCTTTTGCTGAAATTGCATTGCTCTGATATAATAAACATGACATACTGATGTCGTGTTATATGCGTTAGTATATAAATGGAGCGTAAGAGAACATGAAGATAGACAGGCTGATAGGAATATTGTCAATCTTATTGCAGGAAGACAAGACAACAGCTCCGGAACTGGCAGAAAGGTTTGAAGTGTCTCGCAGGACGATTAACCGAGATATTGAGGACCTTTGCAAGGCCGGTATTCCTGTTCGTACAGTTCAGGGCACTGGCGGCGGGATCAGTATTATGGACGGATACCGGATGGACAGGACGATCCTGACATCCAGGGACATGCAGATGATCCTTGCAGGACTGAGAAGCCTGGACAGCGTGAGCGGGAGCAGTTATTACGGTCAGCTGATGGAAAAAATACAGGCGGGATCTTCTGAGTTCATCAGCGGACGGGATTCCATTTTGATCGATCTGTCATCGTGGTATCGGGATTCGCTGGCGCCGAAGATAGAAACGATACAGGATGCGATCGGAGACAGGCACATGGTCCGGTTTCGGTATTATGCTCCGTCCGGTGACAGCGAGCGGACGGTTGAACCTTATTATCTGGTATTTCGATGGTCAAGCTGGTACCTTTGGGGCTGGTGTATGGATCGTAAGGATTACAGATTGTTTAAGCTGAATCGCATGGATCGCGTTACAGAAACGGATAAAGAATTTGTCTGTCGAGATGCACCTATGCCGGATCTTTCAGTTGAAAAAATATTTCCGGGTGAGATTAAGGTTAAGGCGTTATTTTCACCGGATATGAAATGGCGCCTGATCGAAGACTTCGGACCTGATTGCTTTACAGAAGCGGATGATGGAAGACTGCTCTTTACAGCGGACTACACGGATATGGAAAACCTTGTGACCTGGCTCATGACTTTCGGAGCGAAGGCTGAAGTGCTGGAGCCGGCAGAAGCGCGGGATATTATCCGCAGGAATGCAGAGGAGACATTACAGCTTTATGAGGAGGATTAACATTTATGGCATTTGATTTCAAAAAAGAATACCAAGAATTCTATATGCCGAAAGGAACACCTTCAATAGTAACTGTGCCGGAAATGAATTTTATCGCGGTACGCGGCAGCGGGGAGCCCAATGATGAGGAAGGCGAGTACAAACAGGCGATAGGTCTTCTGTACGGTATTGCTTTTACGATCAAGATGAGTAAGAAAGGCAGCTATCAGATCGATGGATATTTTGATTATGTGGTGCCGCCTTTGGAAGGATTCTGGTGGCAGGATGGAGTGATCGGTGCCAATTATACCCATAAGGATTCTTTCCGGTGGATCTCCGTCATCCGTCTGCCGGATTTTGTGACGAAAGATGATTTTGACTGGGCTGTCAAAGAAGCTGCGGCAAAAAAGAAACAGGATTTTTCGAAAGTTGAGTTCTTTACCTATGATGAAGGGCTGTGTGTTCAGTGTATGCATATCGGGGCTTATGATGATGAGCCTGCCACGGTAGCGGCGATGCACAGATTTATGGAAGAGCAGGGATATGCTCTTGATATTACGGACGAACGCATGCACCATGAGATTTATCTGAGCGATGCGCGGAAAGCAGCACCGGAGAAGCTGAGGACCGTGATCCGTCATCCGATAAAAGTGAAGGAGAATTGATCCGATGGAGTACATCAGAGTTACAAAGGAAAATCTGGAAAAGGAGCATATCTGCTGTGCCATTTCCAATAATAAGGATGTTCAGGTGTCATCGAAGAAGGCGTGGCTGGCCGACAGGTTTGAAGAGGGACTTGTCTTTCTGAAGAGTGTGGAGCGGGGAAAGTGCTTTATAGAATATATCCCGTCTGAGAACGCGTGGGTTCCAATCCAGGCTGACGGCTATATGTATATCGATTGCCTGTGGGTGTCCGGTTCCTTCAAAGGTCATGGCTATTCTGCAGAATTGCTGAACACCTGTATTGAGGACAGTAAAGAAAAGGGGAAGAAAGGGCTGTGTATATTAGCAGCAGCTAAGAAGAAGCCGTTCCTTGCCGACCCTAAGTTTCTGAAATATAAGGGCTTTACCGTATGCGACGAGGCGGACAATGGCATTCAGTTGTGGTACTTGCCATTTGTGACGGATACCGACAAGCCTCATTTCAGGGAATGTGCAAAGCATCCTCGCATAGAAGAAAAAGGTTATGTACTGTATTACACCAGCCAGTGTCCGTTCAATGCGAAGTATGTTCCAGTGCTGGAGCAGACTGCCAGAGAAAATGATATACCATTCCATGCGATCCATATCGAAAGCAGAGAGAAAGCACAGAATGCTCCGACTCCGATTACAAACTATGCGTTGTTTCATGACGGAGAATATATTACGAATGAGCAGATGAACGATAAAAAGTTTCTGAAACTTGTGAATGCTTGATCAGGAGTAATACCGCCATGGAGTTTTTGTTGCTCACGTGGAACAATGTCGAGACAGTGGCTCTGCTAACAAGAACAAATTGACAGAGGACAGAAAAAGCCCGTGTTTAGGCCATTTCTGCGGCATCCGTCTTTCTGAGAAGAGAGGCGGGTGCCGCATTTTCTTTATGGGCTTTAGCCTGTTGAGCTCGAGCGAGTATTTCCCAACGGAAATATGAGCCGAGCGAAATAAAAAACCACCCGCTATGTGGTGTGCTACCCGTCAAGGGGACAGTGAAAAATAATAAGTGATTGGATACCGTCAGTTGAGGAATGAATCAGCTGGCGGTATTCTTTATGCTGCTACTGCAAATGCTGCA
>NZ_JBQKIK010000049.1:0-6092 GCF_052117805.1 Bilifractor sp. LCP21S3_F8
AATTGTATAACTATTTGACTCTCACCCGCATAGCGGGTGGTTTTTTATTTCGCTCGGCTCATATTTCCGTTGGGAAATACTCGCTCGAGCTCAACAGGCTAAAGCCCATAACGAGATAAAACACGCTGCGCGAGTTTTATCTCGCTATCGCGACGCTCGCCGCACACGAATACTTCGCATTCGGCCGCGGTTCACTGTTCGCGTAAACGAGATAAAACACGCTGCGCGAGTTTTATCTTGCTATCGCGACGCTCGCCGCACACGAATACTTCGCATTCGGCTGCGGCTCACTGTTCGCGTAAAAAGACTGCGGATTGCAAGTGCCCAGCACTTGCAATCCGCAGCTCTTATCGTTTTCATATCTCTGAGAGAAGCATTGTTGCCTGATTATTGATTATTATAAAACGCACACATTATTGATTTTCCTGAAGCGCGCGCATAAAGGACGGAATCAGCTGTTTTTTCCTGGAAATGACTCCGGGAAGCACACAACTTTCCTCCTGGATTTCCTTGCCCGGAAACGCCTCGGCAATAAGCTCTCTTGCTCCGTCACCGAAATACAGAAGTTCCGTACATTCATCAATGATATTGGTCAGCATAAAGAATACCATCTCGATCTCATGCTTTCCACATTCCTGCTGCATGTGCGGATACAGCTTGTTTTTGATAAATTCAAGTTCCTCCCTGGACATCGAACTGATCTGGCCGACACCGAAGGTTTTGTTCTCAATATTGAATTTCTTGAAGTCCTGATAAAAAATCTCCTCCGCTGTCTTATCCTCGAGGTTGCTGCCTGCGCGGAACATATCAGACGCGTACTGCTCAATGTCGCTGATACCGGCAATTCTGGCAAGATCCATTGCAACATTTTTGTCCAGCGGCGTACAGGTCGGAGATCGAAACAGCAGCGTGTCCGAAATGATCGCCGACATCAGAAGGCCCGCAATCTTGGCCGGAATCTCGAGGTTCTTCTCCCGATAGATTTTATACATGATTGTGGCTGTGCACCCGACGGGCTCCATACGGAAAAGAATCGGGGACATCGTCTCCAGCGAACCAAGGCGGTGATGATCAATAATCTCCAGAATATCCGCCTCATCAACATTCAGAACCGCCTGCGATTTTTCATTGTGGTCTACCAGAATGAGTTTCTTACCCGTTCTTCCAATCAGGTTTCTTCTCGATATCGTACCGACATATTTTTCCTTCGCGTCGAGGATCGGATAGTCGCGGTGGCGGCTATTCTTCATGACTTCCTGAATATCATCGATTTTATCTGCCATATGGAACAGAATCAGATTTTCGCGCATCATCAGATGCTTGATCGGAATTGCCTGATTGATCAGCCTCGCAATCGTGTATGTATCATGGGGACTGCTGATAATCACACACCCGGATTCCTCCGCAAGTTTCAGGATTGATTTACCTACGGGTGCCCCGAGTCCCACCACAATGCAGCTTGCTCCGAGGTCAAGGCAGCACAGCTGATCCTCCGCGCGATTTCCGACGATGACCAGATCATTCTCATGAATGTAATTTCCCATCATATCCGGATGAAACGCTCCGATTACGACCTGACCCTTGTTAAAATATCCGTTTCCATCGCCCACAAGAATTGATCCGTCAAGTGTCTCGGCGATCGAGCTGTATCGGGTATTCGCCTGTGCCAGAACAGTGCTGTCGTACACATCCATATAGGATTTTGCGATATCCGTTACCGTGATAAGGCCCTCAAGATCCTTTTTCTTCGTGGTGATCGGAAGTGTAACGATACCTTGTTCCTTCATGGATGCCCATGCCTTCTTGACCGAAATATCTCCGGACACTCCGGGAACCTTATGAATCTCTATTTCTTCTACCTGTGTGCCTGCATCGGGCAGATAACCGGGCAGTTCAACACCAAAATGCCGAAGTACAAATTCCGTTTCCTCATTGATCTGACCCGCACGCATCGCGTAATATGTGTTGCTGTCATCCGAACGGTTTTTGATGTCTGCATATGCAATAGCAGAACAGATGGAATCCGTATCGGGATTTCTGTGCCCTACAATATACACTTCATTCTTTTTTGTCATAATATGCTGCCTCTTGTCTCTTTTCGAAAAGTTCATATCTGATCTATATCTATACCTGATCTATTCCGATATCTGATCCGCACGGGAAACGTTCTGATTTATCTTCTGGGTGTTCCCGTCTCTGCAAACGGCCATTCGTCGTACTGCAATCAAGCAATATCATGCGACATATCTTCCAAATAACTATACCATTGATTCAATTTACGGTAAAGTTTTAACTTTCAGCAAGTGCAATTCTATGTTATACTGGAAAAAGGATTTGCATGAATTCGTAGATTTTTTCAGAATCTGACGGCAGTAAATTCTACAATAATTCAATAATAATTTAAATATGAGGTGATTGTATTATGGCAGATGAGAACATGACCATGGAAGATTTTTCCAAAGCAGTCGATGATTCCTTCACATCTTTTAAAGATGAGGGAGAAGCGAACTGGGAAAAATTAAAAGAGTATCAGACAGAGAAAACTCCCCTTACCGTCACGGTCGACGGCGTAGTCAATAAAGGTGTTATCTCAAATGTTGAAGGTGTCCGCGGATTTATTCCAGCATCACGCCTTGCACTCGGACATGTAGATGATCTGAATGCTTATCTGGGCAAGGAAATTCAGGTCATTGTCCGCGAAATCGATGAACAGAAGGGACGTCTGATCCTTTCAGCCGTTGAGCCGCTTCGCGCAAAACAGAACGAGGAAAGAAAGGCACGTATCAACGCAATTGAGGTTGGAACCGTGCTGGATGGAAAGGTTGAGAATATTCAGTCCTATGGCGCATTCATCGATCTCGGAGATGGTCTCTCCGGTCTCGTCCATATTTCACAGATCTCCCGCAAGAGAATCAAATCTGTAGAGGATGTTCTTCAGCCAGGTCAGGAAGTAAAGGTTAAGGTTATCGCTGTTAAGGACGGTAAGCTCAGTCTCTCCATGAAGGCACTGGAGGAAGGCGGAGATGAGAAGGATGACAGCAGAGAAGCTGCGCCGAAGGATTACAAACTTCCGAAGTCCGAGAATATTTCTACAAATCTTGGATCTCTTCTGAAGGGAATCAAACTGAACTGATATCGGATTCTTCCGGCAGTTCCGGCAGACATGACCGCTTTGTAGCGGATGTGCTGCCCGAAGTGTGCCGGGAGCCCCGGTCTTAATGGTCTTTTCATCTGAATGTACTCCATCAAAAAACAGCCACAATATGTGGCTGTTTTTTGATGTGGATGTTTTTTTGATGGAGCTGTTTTTGATGTGTGTGGATTCTCATGTGACAGGAAATTCATAAATTAAATTAAATTTATCTTGCCGACCGGGAAATCCTCTACCAGTTCTTCCTTTTCCACTTTTGAGAGCTGCTTCAATTCCACCTCTCTGCGCATGGCTTCCGTCCTGGTCTCAAAGGTTTCATAATACACCAGCTCCACAGGGAGGTGACTGTGCGTATATCTTCCGCCCTTTCCCGCCTTATGTGTTTTTACCCGTTTCTTCAAATCATTCGTCCACCCGGTATACAGTGACCCATCCGCACACCGAAGCATGTATGTAAAACATGATTTATCAACATTATCCATATGTTATCCACAAATTTGTCCACTTATCAACAATTTATCATTAAAACTGCCCGCTCACGGCGACTTTATGCAGGAAGCTGGCTGTACACCGTAACAGCATCTGTAATATGAGGTGTTGCGTTCGCATCTCCCGCAGCCCCGGCAGTAACCAATATATATTCTACCCCGTTTACATCCTTCGCAAGGCTCGCAAGACAATGACCGGCTTCGTCTGTATAACCGGTCTTTCCTCCGATAATTGTTGTCCCGTTGTCCAGTGTAGACGAAGGAAGATTGATAAAGGTCGTACTGCTCAGCGCGATTCCCGCGCTATGAACGGATGTCGCCTTTGTCGTGTAGATATGTGTAGAAAAAATAGTCTTGAAGGTATCATTCTTTATCGCATATTCCAGTAACTTCGCCATATCCTGGCAGGTGGAGTAATGATTTTCATCCTGAAGACCGGTTGCATTCGCAAAATTCGTTGCCGTCATACCAATCTCCTGTGCCTTCTGGTTCATCAACGTAACAAAGTCAGCCTCTGACCCTGCTACATAATTGCAGACCGCATAACATGCATCTGCTCCCGACGGAAGCATGATTCCATACAGAATGTCCAGAAGCGGTACGGTCTCTCCGGCCTCAAACCCCGCCGTCGCAGCACCCTGCGCATATGCGGTATTAAATTCGGTCCCGTCAAAGGTATAAGTGGCACTCAGATCATCAATATTTTCGATAGCAACAAGTACGGTCATTATCTTGGTCATTGATGCCGGGTAGATCCTTGCCGTGCTGTTCTGATCGATCACAGGTGCGTTATCCTCTACACGAATCATATAAGCATCCGGACTGGAAAGAGCGCTTGTATCGATAGAAGGAACCGGCCCAAGATCCTTTGTCGAATTGTCGGCTGAAGAATCCGAAGAAACAGAGCTGACATCTTCAACGGAAGAACTGGTTTCCGTTTTCTCTCCGACATATGTCATTGACAGACTCGCTACCGCTTCACTGTCAATCTGGTTCTTCTCCGCATCAATTCTTCCCTTCAGCAAAACCACAAGAATCAGTACAATGATGATTGCCAGAATGATCACGATTGACGAAATGATCATCAGGATCTTTCGTTTCAACGCCCTCTCTCTTGCCTTACGGGCTTTCCTGTCTTCTTTGTACTCATCCTGATCTCTCTCTTCCGGTCTCATAAATCTCCTCTTATTTATCTATCCTCTTCTATCTGTTTCGTCATTTGATTTATACAGTATGCCACCGCTCCATGCTCATACCATACATCAAGCCAAACACTGTATAAGTCCCCGCGTCACTTCGCTGCTTCGCAGCTTTCGTGCCGCTAACAGGTATGACCATTCTCGCGTTGCTTCGCACCGCTCCATGCTCATACCTGTTGTCGTCGCTAATGTTCTTGTCCACAGGTGAGCTAGCTCCCCATGGACCAAGAACATTGCGACTGGACTTATACAGTATATCCTGTGCGTTATTAAAAATCAACCAAAGGAAGCATCAGCGGATCCCGCTTACATAAAACAAAAACGCATCCAGTCTCCCTCATGCGATCCGCACGAGAATCCTGTCTGCGTTTTCGAATAACTCCATTTCTTGTCTCTTATGAGTTGCGATTATTAGAAGTCTATGAAGCATCGGGGACTCGAACCCCGGACAACTTGATTAAAAGTCAAGTGCTCTACCACCTGAGCTAATGCTCCGAAAAAAAAGTGCCTAGTTCCGGAATCGAACCAGAGACACGAGGATTTTCAGTCCTCTGCTCTACCAACTGAGCTAACTAGGCACAAATTGCGGGAGAAGGATTTGAACCTCCGACCTTCGGGTTATGAGCCCGACGAGCTTCCTGACTGCTCCATCCCGCGATAATATGAAATTGATTGGCTGAAAAAAACAACCGAAGCCGATGATCGGACTCGAACCGATAACCTGCTGATTACAAATCAGCTGCTCTGCCAATTGAGCCACATCGGCCTGTTCTTCTGGCTTCTGAATCTTCAGTATGTATTAACTGAACTGGGTGGTGGTGGATTCGAACCACCGAAGCAATCTGCAGCAGATTTACAGTCTGTCCCCTTTGGCCACTCGGGAAACCACCCATATTTTTTATAACTGGGGCGTACAGGGCTCGAACCTGTGACCCTCTGCTTGTAAGGCAGATGCTCTCCCAGCTGAGCTAACACCCCATATTATAAAAGCGACCCGGATCGGGATCGAACCGACGACCTCCGCCGTGACAGGGCGGCGCTCTAACCAGCTGAGCCACCGGGCCACAAAGATATGATAACACATACCTTCAAAACTGAACACACAAATTTTTCTTTTTTAAATCCAAATTCAACTTATGCTATAGGTCAAACCCTCGACCGATTAGTAACAGTCAGCTCCATGCCTTACGGCACTTCCACCTCTGCCCTATCAACCTTATCGTCTTTAAGGGGTCTTACTTCTTTCGAATGGGA
>NZ_JBQKIK010000050.1:0-3775 GCF_052117805.1 Bilifractor sp. LCP21S3_F8
GATGATGCTGTTGTCGATGATGATGCTGTTGATGATGATACAGAAGATGATGTTGTTGGCTCAGAAGAAATTGATGAAGAAGCTTCTTCTGTTGGTTCCACGGTAGCTGTTACAGATGCCGCAGAGGTTGTAGAGCTTGCAGGCGCTGTAGAAACGGTAGATGTAGATCCACACGCCGTCAAGGTTAACATTGTCATTGACATTAAGATTGCAACAATTCGGTTTTTCATATTGTTTCCCCCTTTAGTTAAGTTGCTAACCACTGAGAATATTTTAACCCATTAACGATAAAGAAGGAAGTTTGACTACGAGTTTTGTGACATACAAAGACTTCAAAGTGCGGGGAGCACCACTTATAAACCCTATAAACCTTATAAAAGATGGTACAACATTTCGGGCGGTATAAATGGGGGTAAAGTACAACATTTCGGGCGGTATAAGTACAACATTTCGGGCGGTATATAAGTACAACATTAACATTGACATATGTTGTACTATGAACTATATTGTGTGTGGGAGGTGTAGCCATGTTAAGAGAAACCGATGAACAGTACCACCAAATTGAGTTAGAAGAATACTTTGACAGCACAGTTAAGCCTGATCTTTTTGCAGTATCACGTATTTTCGCAGAGGCGCGTAAACAGATGACTTTAAGCGAATATAAAATGTTCGCGTATGCGCTAACATCTGTGAAATGGAAAGACAAATGCCCTGATATTCTCTATCTAGATAAAAAGGAAATTGCAAAGATTGTAGGTATCACCGAATCCGATGCATCAGATTTAAGCCAGCACGTAAAGCGTTCTGTCGGCGATCTGGCAAAACACAGCTATCTTGAATTTTCAGATAAGGCAAGCGGGGCATGGGCAAACGGATTTTTTGTAACAAGTATAGCTTTTTTCAAAAACCGCATCCGTATCCGCATGAATCAAGACTATTTGCCGCTTTTTGGGAAAATGGAACGCGGTTATATAACGATGTGGAGCGGTGATATTTTCAAGATGCGTTCGGAGCGCGCTGTTAAGTTTTATGAGGTGCTAAGAGAGAATAGCGATACACGAAAAGAAATGCAGACAGGAACAATAAGCATCAGATTCTTAAAAGAATTATTTGGCATACCAAAGGACGGTAAAGGGTCTTACATGTACAAGGGGCATTTTCGCCGCACAGAATTTGAAAAACGTGTGATAGATCCGATCTGTGAAGATCTGGCAAACACTGAAATGATTCAGCTGATTTTGCAACCAAACGGCAAATACTACGAAAAGGTGAAAAGAGGCAACCGCGTTATTGCTTACAAGCTTTTTTGGACAATTTCAAGCCATCCGCGCGTGGCTTCTGCGGCAGAGGTCAAAGAAATTCAAGAAAAGGTTGACGCAGATGCACAGGTTCTGAAGGTGGCGAAAGATATTGTAAAAGGCAAAAAGAATACAAAGAAAGACGGCACAAAGTTCAACACAAACTTCCAACAACGAGACTACGACTATGACGCGCTAGAAGCCGCCCTTCTGGCGGCACAGGGCGCACCAGAAGGCACAGAAGGGTAAGACAGCATACTGAGCTTGCCTGTTCCTTATTTTCGCCAAAATCGACCATATACGAGTGTAAAATTAAATCGGATACCGGAGTTGCGAATTACAGAAAGAAAAAAAACGCGAATTAGCAAAAAAGAAAACAGGTATATATAAAACGAGTATTGAAGAAATGGAGATTACAGTTAAACAGATCGATTTTTTAGCCTGGGGAACAGGCAGAGAGGAAAAAAATATGTATGAAGTGAAAAGTGTGCGTGTTTACGAGAAAAAAGATTTTGAAAAACTCGCAGAGATTTTGAAGAACATCGAACGGCCGCTAGACACAGAAGTATCAACCGCAAGATTTATGTGTGAGGATATCGCACGTGGCATGTGCCTAGATGACGGCATTGTTGTGAAAGAGAGTAACGGAAAAACCGTAGCAACTTATGAACACAACGTGGTGTAAGTGGCAGGAAGGAAAAAGGGACGCATAAAGCGCCCCTAATTTATTGCAAAAAAGTAGAGGTTTTAAGGGTTTTAAAAGTCCGTTTATATCAATCGACAGGTTGATATAAACGGACATCTGCAAGATTTTGGATTTAGCTTTGCGTTATTGTCTCCGGTCCTCACGAAACTTTGAGAGACTGGCTCCGGTGGTTTGTTTGATTACCGCTGTTGAGCTAATGTGGCTCCCTCTGACGCGCTTCGGCGCGGTAGGGGTTGAGCTTGCCAAACGGCTGTTTAATCTGGGAGGTGAGATGCGAAATGAGTCGAAAAAGAAGCAGGAGCAACAGAAAAGATCTATCGCACGACATTTACTGTCGGCTTAAAAGAGCTTATAAGCTCGGGCGCGGGCGCGATCGGCACAAAGATAAAAAATCTGGAGAGGACGTAAGATTTATTTATGCAACACGGACTTACGAAACTTACAGAGAACAAGGCAAATATTTTGCAGCCTATGCAAAGCAAAAAGGATGCAAGACGCTCGCCGAAGCTAAAGAAATTGTACCCGAGTATTTGCAAATGCTCATAGATGCAGGCAAGAGCGGTTTTAGCGTTCGGACGGCGGCAAGCGCAATAGGCAAAGTATATGGCGTTACTTATGGCGCTTTTGGGGTTGAAATGCCGGAAAGAAAGCGATCAGAAATTACTAATAACAGGGGACAAAGCAAAATGCTTGCGCATTACAACGCGGAAACCGTGGAAAAATACGCGAGTATTCTTAGATGTATCGGTCTGCGGCGATCTGAAGCCCTTCTGGCGCGCGGCGCGGATCTGATGCAGGAAGACGGTAAATACTATATTTGGGTGCCGCGCGGCAAGGGCGGGAAGTACCGCAAGGCCGTTATTCAAGGCACAGACGAGGAAATCAAAGCTGTGGTACAGCTTTTTGAAGAAGCAAGAGCGAGGGCTGAGAAAGGCGGTGACGGCCTTGTATGGCCGTCAGGAATCCCGCGCAACCTTCCGGTGCACCGTTATCGGGCAGAATACGCGGAACGGGTCTATAAAAGCGTTGCAAGGCCGGTAGAGGGCTTGCAGAGGGAGGAAAAATATATTTGCCGGGGAGACCTGGCAGGGATGGTCTATGATAGAGCGGCGCTGAAATATGCGAGTCAGCAGCTCGGACACAATCGCGTGTCCGTTGTCGCAGATAATTATCTGCATTGATCTGAGTAACTTAAAAGAAAAAGAGGAACGGTTAATACCGCTCCTCTTTTTCTTTATTTCTTTATTCACGAATTAAAGTCCTAACTGGTCAGCCGCATATGTTGCCTGATCGACAGTGAATTTATCTCCATAATCAGATGATAATTGCTGAATTAAACTGTCACGGGAAAATCCGCCAATATCGAGATAGCTTTGTGCCGCCTTCACTGCCTGTTCGTTCCAGTCAGCACCGCAGTTATCTGCGGCGTATGTTGCCTGATCGACAGTGAATTTATCTCCATAGTCAGACGACAGCTGATCAATCAGTCCCTGATATGAAAATCCTTGGAAATCGAGATAGGACTGAGCCGCCTTTAATGCTTCAGCATTCCAATCGGCGCCACAGTTATCAGCAGCGAATGTTGCATCTTCAACAGAAAATTGATCTCCGTAGTCTGATGACAGCTGATCAATTAGTCCCTGATAAGAAAACGCTTGCAAAGACAGATAATTTTTTGCAGCGCTCAATGCTTGCTGCTGTGAAGGTGTAGCGTTCAGCACTGCGGATGTTTCTGACGACGATGATGCTGTTGTCGATGATGATGCTGTTG
>NZ_JBQKIK010000051.1:0-3386 GCF_052117805.1 Bilifractor sp. LCP21S3_F8
CTTCAGATTCCGTCTCGCGGCGGACACCCTTGCCTTCGGCTATATCCTTCCCACTACCGGGTGGATTCGGGACTTGAACCCGTTGGAAACGTGCGCCGCTAGGCGCACTGCGAAAAAGGTCCCGCAGCTTCACGCTGCAGAACCTTTCTGCGATATAATATTATTATTCCCCGTTCCATCCACTGTTTCACAGCTTCTTGTTTTTCAGGCTATGCTTTTTTCACAGCCCCGTTTAACAATTTCTAACGCTCAATCTCCATCCGACTTATCCGGCAGGAACGGCTTAACAGCATCTGCAAGAGAATGAATATTTCTGGTTTGAATCAGGATTTTTCCATTCCCGGTAAACTTATTAACCAGTCCCTCGCCCGTTGTGAAACCGAAGGTTCCGGACGCTACCTCGATGCTGTAATTCAAACTTGCATCCCATGCTACAACATGCTCATTGTCAATGGTGATCGGCTTCACAGGTGTGCACTCCACCTCAATAAGATCGCCGAATGCGCTGATCAGCAGATCTCCCTGTCCTTCTGTCTCCATAACAAACAGTCCGCCGGATCCTCCGAATACCGCCTGGCTGATATTCTGCTTCTGCATCTTGTAGTTTACGGAATCATCACAGGCAAAGAATGCTCCATCATTCAAACGGTACTGTTTTGCACCAACCTCAAGCTTCGCAATCTTTCCGGGAACTGAGGGGGCAATTGCAACAACGCCTTCCGGAGCCGTACCAACAACCTGCGTAATAAACATGCTCTCATTGCTGACAAGACTTCTTCCGATTGCGCCGAGAAGACCGCCGAGACCCTTCTTGCTGCTGTTCAGCTTTCCTTCAAGCTTCACATCCTGCATATAAACCATTGCGCCATTTTCAATTTTAGCGACCTCACCATTTCCGAGGTGAATTTTCGCCAGCTGAGATCCTGCATCACCGATTAATTCCAGATTCATTTCGTTACCTCCTTGTTCTATAAAAGTTTAACTGTTATTGTTTATTGATGTTTAAAAATACCTGTTGTCTCATACATATACAGGAAGAATCCATCGCCCGGATCTTCATCCCCCAAGGTCTTTTCTCTCCTTGCACTGCTGTTCCTGCACACCTGACTCTTCACGATTTCTACGTGTGATTTCCTTGAACTCTTCCTCAAATTTCAAGTCTGCGACATGGTCCAGTTTACGAAGAAGCAGAAAAAGTAAAAAGTTAACAACTATCAGAACGATACCAAGTTCAGGACCTCCTGAAAACAATGCAATCACACCGAACAGAAAAAATATGATAACCAAGACGTAAAAAAGTATTTTCAGACCGATCATGGCGTCTTCCCAAAGGATGCAAAGTGCCTGCCAAAGCTTTTTCAGAACGTTTTTCATGATTACCTCCCGGCATTCGTTTACTTGTCCGTCCCCTGTCCTTCATCTTTCCACCCTTCAACAATGGAAAACAGATAATGTTCATATGCTCTTTTTGCGGCAAAAAATCCCTGTCGGTGAATATGAACCTGTTCTCCCCCCTGCATGACAAAGGTCAGCAGCTCGCGGTCTATACCGCAAATTTTCGAGAGGTTAACCAGAAAGCTCTTATGACAGCGAAAAAAATATTTCTCCGAAAATTTGCTCTTCTCGTCATCCAGTTTTCCGCGGAAGACCAGTTCTTCTCCGTCATCCATATGCAGACATATGTTTTTCCCTCTCTGTTCTGCAAAGAGAATACAGTCAAAAGGCACCCGTATCCTCTTGCCTCCCGATTCACCTTCGAAATGCGGCTCAGATTCTTTCTTGTGAATAACATCCCGGATCAGGTCCCGGATATCATCCTCTTTTACAGGTTTCTCCAGATAACGGGCGGCACGAAGACGATAGGATTCCAGCGCAAAATCCTGACTGGTTGTGGCAATCGCCGCCACCACACGTGTATCCTTTCTTCGGATCTGTTCCAGAGCGTCAATTCCGGTCATCTTTCCCAGATAGATGTCAAGTATCAGAAGATCGAATTTTCCAGGAAAGAAATGATCCAGCAGATCTTCAGCACTTTCAAACGCCTCTGCGGTAACTTTCTCTGCAGAATCCGTCACCATACCCAGAAGCCGGATACGCGATTCCTTATCATCTTCACATATACCCACCCGAAGCTGCTCCATGTGTCAACCGTTCCTTTCCAGGGCTGTTATTTGCGCAGCCAGGCAAGCCTGCTGCTTATTGTATTACATACTGCTTCCTATAGCGCCAAGTCCGCTTACTACAGCACCTACAACAAACGCCGCAACAATAATACCGATAATTCCCGCGATCACTGTGATAATTGAAATAATAGAGCCGATCTTGCGAATAGCCTCATCGTTGCCTTCCTTCTTAGCTTTACTTGAAAGAACTATTCCAACGATTCCGAGAATGACGGAGACAATCGCCGAGTAACCAAAGAAGCAGAAAATAAATCCTACAATACCGCATATTAAACTTGCTATGGCTTTCCCATGAGCGGGTGCATTCTGGTTCATAATTATTTCTCCTTTTATTTCAGCAAATTATGTTTTCCCATAATAGGAATTACCTGTTTATCAAAGTCCTAATGCATTCAGCTCTTCAACCGTGATGTCGATCAGTTTCTCCGCTGTCTTTGTATTCTTTCCGGCAATGCCTCGAAGTCCCAGCAGTCCGCCTGTAAGATCATTTAATGCCATATTGACTGCGGCGTTGCCTGCTCCTGCGATCTCCTGCTTGGAAAGCTGGAATTTGCTTGCTTTCTTTTTGCCGACGCCTAATACCGGAACAATCCAGATCTGATTTCTGCGATCCAGCGGCGGGAATGTTACGATGGTGCTGAATCCATGCTTTGTCAATGCCGGTGCTCCGGCGGAGAAGCTCTTGTCCTTAATCGCATCATAGAACTCCTCGATGGTGTACTCATTCTTTGTCTTCACTGTTTTGATTTTTACTCCTAGCATCTTTGTAACCTCCTCATAAGTATATAAGTATTATAAAAGCTCTTATTTGAGGGAACGCTTTGTCTGGTTTCAGGGAATTCAATATTCCTTGCTGCGTTCCTATCTCCTTGCTTCGATTCCATTATGTCAGAGTTAATCAGCTCTTTGTAGTACAGAAAATCGGATACAGCCGGTATAATTGGTTATTGATTATTATTTTGAGATATAATATAATTATTTATTTTGCAAATTTATTAATAGTCTGAACTTGTGTCCAGCTCCTGCCTTTTTTATCACCTTTTCTATCATCTTTTCTATTGTCAAGTACCAATTTTGATTTTTTTTGTCGAGAAGCTGTACTTTTTCACACGCCGCTGTTCATGCATAATGTGTTTAAAGATATTGCAGACAACACATCATCTTTCTTCCCTAAAAAGATGATAAGGCTTTTGGTGAAATGAG
>NZ_JBQKIK010000052.1:0-3105 GCF_052117805.1 Bilifractor sp. LCP21S3_F8
TGTATATTCCGACCGAGAAGACCAGTCTCCACGGTCGATTAGCCCATCCCTAACGGATGGATAGCCCACCTGTCACGGTGGAATAGCCCACCATTCACGGAAAGGAGCCCAGCGATAGTTCGTTTTTCCTATAATGATACCGGCACACATTATGTGTGACTATTATTTAAGGAGGACGATGATCATGGTAGATTATCGCGAAATCCTGAGGCTTTTGAGCCTCAAGTACAACTACACCCAGATCGCCGCGGCGGTCCATAGTTCCCGCCACACGGTGCGGGATGTCAGCAGTCTCGCTAAGGAGAAAGGCATCTGCTGGCCTCTCGGAGAGGAACTGAGCAACCAAAAGCTCTATGAACTGCTCTATCCGGAACGGCTTAAGAAAGCCCAGGTCTACATGGAGCCGGATTGCCCCTACATCCATGAAGAACTGGCAAAAAAAGGTGTCAACCTTACCCTGCTTCATGAAGAGTATAAGGTTAAATGCGCCGGTGCTGGACGCGTCCCCTATCAGTACACCCAGTTCTGCGAGATCTATCGCAGCTGGGCCAGGAAATCCAAGGCAACTATGAGGATCAACCATAAGCCAGGCGATACCATGGAAGTTGATTGGGCAGGCGGAACGCTCCCGATCACAGATCCTGTAACAGGATCCACTAATCCGGCGTATCTGTTTGTAGCGGTGCTCCCATGCAGCTGTTATGCCTACGCAGAACTTTGCAGCGACATGCAGTCTGAAAGCTGGCTGCTCTGCCACGTACATGCCTATGAATACTTTGGTGGTGTCACGAGGCTCCTGATCCCTGACAATTTAAAAACCGGCGTAACACGGAATACCAGACTGGATACGGTTATCAACCGCAGCTATGCAGAGCTTGCCGATCACTATGGTACAGCTGTTGTACCCACCAGGGTAAGGGCTCCCAGAGACAAATCTCATGCGGAAGGAACCGTCTCCTACGCATCTACATGGATTCTTGCCGCGCTGCGCAATGAAACATTTTTCTCCCTTGCCGATGCGAAAGCGGCGGTAAAGGAAAAACTGGAAAAGCTGAATGGCTACCCCTTTAAAAAGCGGGAAGGAAACCGCCGTGAAGCCTATCTTCAGGAAGAAAAAACGTTTATGCAGCCGCTTCCCGCCAATCCGTATGAACCGTCCATCTGGTCAGAACAAACGGTCCTTCTCGATTATACTGTGACAGACGGGATAAACAAATATTCCGTCCCGTATGATCTGATCGGCGAGATGGTCAGCGTTCGCGTGACTCATGACACAGTAGAGATCTTCTTCAACGGAAACCGGATAGCGGGACACCCAAGAGATCGGCGACGCAGACGTGACCCGATCGTGATTCCCTCACATATGCCTGAAAATCACAGGCAATACCTGGCTTACACGAAAGAAGATTTCGAAACATGGGCTTCCGGCATCGGTCCAAACACAAAAAAGGTGGTGCGTTTCTTTCTGGAGTCAGGAAAGGCTCCGGAGCAGGGATTCAAATCCTGCGTAAGCCTCAAAAAGTATGCTGAACGTTATAAAAAAGAACGCATCGAGGAAGCCTGCCGGCAACTCCTGGGATTCAGCGGAGAACCATCTATTCGCGGAATAAGTATCCTTCTGAAATCACCTGTTTCAAAGAAAACTACTGGCGTCCCGTCATCAACGCCTTCCTCATCCAGACACAGCCGCGGAATCACCCGCGGCGCGGATCAGTTTCGGAAGGGAGGCGATGAACAATGATCAATCTTGAGACCGTAAAAACGCTGCGTGCTCTTCGTCTACCCGGTATGGCCAGAGAACTGGAATCACAGCTCGAAGACCCCCAGCGTTATAAAGATCTGTCATTCGAAGACCGGCTTGCCCTTATGGTCGATGCGGAAGGCCTGTCCCGGCGCCAGAATACAATCACGCGCCGCATCCGGGAAGCGAGGCTCAGCGAATCCACAGCAAGCGTGGAATCGATTGAATATCATGAGGACCGGGAACTTGATAAAGGTCTGATTACAAAACTGGCAACCTGCTCATACATTCAGGAGAACCATCATGTCATTCTGAAGGGCGCCACTGGAGCAGGCAAGTCCTACATCGCAAATGCACTTGGCGTTGCAGCTTGTCGGAAGCTTTATAAGGTGCGCTATATAAGACTTCCGGATCTGTTGAATGAGTTTACGGTTGCCAAGGCAATGAACACGCAGAACAAGGTCAAAACCGCTTATGCAAAGTTTGACCTGCTGATTATAGACGAATGGCTCCTGCGGCCACTCTCGGAAGCAGAGTCATATGATCTGTTGGAGATCCTCGAAGTCTGCAGCAAGAAAGGAGCGATGATCTTCTGCACTCAGTATGATACCGATGAATGGTACTACCGTATCGATTGTGACCGGCCTGAAGGCGACGACAGCGCCGTTGCTGAGGCGATTCTGGACCGGATCATCCATAACAAGTATGCGATCAATGTTAAGGGCCGTATTTCCATGCGAAAGAGGCACGCTTTTGCCGGATCGGAGGAAAGTGAGGTGAGTATCAATGGCTGATATAACCTCCACTGATCTTCTCGACGAAGTGGATTGTTCTGATTCCTGCGAGGTGGTCCTTGCACTATGTGAACTGGTTGATAAGCTGATCGCAGACATTCAGTCTCTCGAACTGGAATGTATCAGTACCCGGTATCTCCTAAGTGAGCGCATGGACAGAGAAGCCGGTGAACTTCTACGGATGGATATCTTATCCCACCTGGCACCAAGGCATGCCGGCGATCCCGGCTATGAGCTGTATAAGGCGCTAATGTATGCCAACGGTGATCCCATGGAGTTTCGCGATTATCTTGTCAAGGTACAAACGGCCTGCAAAGGGGAATGGCCCTGCTGGCACTGATACGATAATAACTTATTGGCTGCCCGCCCGTTCGAGCGATGTGCTTACACGGGCGGCGCCGCCTCAGAGATATCTTTAAGTAACCGCCGGCGCTGCGCGGATGGAAACATTTGTAATTACTAATCCGCCCGCCGGCCATACCGGGCTCTGCTCCGTGACAACTGGGCTGATCTGCCGTTAATGGTGGGCTAATTAGCCGTGAAGAGCGGACTAATCACGCGAAATATACA
>NZ_JBQKIK010000053.1:0-2761 GCF_052117805.1 Bilifractor sp. LCP21S3_F8
ATAAGAACGTGTCCATAAGGACGGCATTTTTGCTAACTGGGGAAATTCCTCCCTCAGTTGATGGGAAGTCGCTCCTTTGATCTGTTTTACCACATCAGGAATGCTCTGCTGAGGATATACGCTAACAAACATATGAACGTGGTCAATGTGACATTCCATTGCAAGAATATCGATATGATGTTTTTGACATTCCGCAGAAGTTAATGCCTTGAAACGTTCTTCTAGGCCTGGAATATTAAAGATCTTTCGACGGTATCTTGGACAGAACACCAAGTGATAGTGAATCAAGGATACGGTTGTTTTGGTTTGTTTATATTCATTCTTCATGTGTATATAATACAATATTTTGTACACATATTCAATCAAAACAATTTGCGCTATGCCGCTATCATCCCACGGTTGAAACCGTGGGCTTTCTCGCTAAATTATTTGTAAAAAACTAACCCATAGTGTCCGAAAGGCATCGTCTGCCTCCCGTTCATCCTATGCGCCATTGCATTTTTACTGCATGAGCTCTTCGAAAACGCAGACAGGATCGTCACGCGCGAAGCGTGTGTAAGAGACTGGATGCGATTTCGAAGGCAACAGGTATGAGGATGAAGCGCGAACGCGCGAAATCCGAATATGCGCGGGCAGTGAGCCACATCCGCTCACACAAAGTGTGAAGCGGTGGGGCGAACGCCGCGACAGACCGACGAAGTCGGTCACCTGTTGGATTGCGTGAGTGCGAAGCACGCAGCAATCCATCGCTTATGCACATTGTAGTGCCCCGCCTGCGGGGCATGACGGTTTACTGCATGAGCACGGAGCAGCTTCCGCACTCCGTGCCCCCATTTTAGCATTATTGACTCTGTTTGAAAACCATCGGTTAGCATTATTGGCTTTGTCTGAAAATCATCGGTTAGCATTTTCGCGTAAAAAAAGTTCCAGAGGCCCCTGCAGGCTTCTGGAACTTTTTTCTATTTGGCCTCATGCCGCATCAAACATGCCGCATCAAATGATTCAGCCCCCGAACGGGAATCCGAATCCATAGCTGTACCCGCCGTTTCCGGAATTATCGGAGCTGTCGGAATCGGAGCTGCTGCCGGAGTTACCCGTGCTTCCCGATCCGGAATCTCCGGTAAGAGCTTCCACATCACTCTTGCTTCCCAGAGTAACCTTGGCAGAACCCTTGGTATACTTTCCGTTGTCCGATCTCTGATAGGTGATGGTCACGGTGTCACCAGACTTATGATATCTCAGCTGTGTTGTCAGATCGTCTGTTGTGGAGACGGATGTTCCGTCAACCGCCGTGATGACGTCCCCCTTCTGCAGTCCTGCCTTTGCCGCCGGGCTTCCGTCCGGGACACTCGTCAGACAGATGCCCTCCGGCATGCTGTATACCTCAGCGTACTGTTCGGTTACATCCGCCGTGGAAACCCCGAGATATCCTCTCTTATCATCACTGTAGGTCGTCTTTGTGGTTTCATTCATGAGCTTTTCAAGAATCGACTCCGCCTTTGCCGTCGGGATTGCGTATCCCATGTTGTCGACGGAAGCTTCCCCGCTCGAGGAAGAGCTCTTCGCCTCATTGATACCGATCAGCTCACCCTTCATATTCAGAAGAGCACCGCCGGAGTTGCCCGCGTTGATCGCGGCATCGGTCTGAATCAGACCGGTTGACTGCGTCGTCGTGCTTCCGTCCGAGAAGCTGAGATCACGGTTCAAGGCGCTCACATATCCGGAGGTTACAGACTGTCCATATCCGAGAGCGTTACCGATGGCAACAACCTGATCGCCAAGCTGTACATCATCGGAATCGCCGATGGTAATCGCCTTGATCTGTCCGAGAGTATCATCACTCAGATCACTCTTTTTGACTGCTACCAGTGCGAGATCATTGTCCGAATCCGTGCCCTTGATCTGGCCTTCCACAACAGAATCATCGGAGAATCCTACAGAAATCGTCGTCGCGCCGTCGATAACGTGATTATTGGTGGCAATCAGAACCTCATCATCCGTAATTCCGACGATGACACCTGTTCCTGCGCCTTCCACCTCATACTGCTGGGATCCGCCGAAGAAGCTCTGCATCTGTTCTACCGACATGGTTGAAATCGTAACCATGGAAGGCATCGCCTTTGCCGCCACCTCCGAGACAGTCAGATCTCCACTTGAAGAGGAGGATGACGATGTGCTGCTCTCGCCGGAATCCGAAGCCTTTGTTAGTGTAGCGGTCTGTGTCGCAGCCGATGCCGAGGTTGAAGAAGAAGTTGTATTCAATGCCGAGGCTCCGGCATTTACACCATAGGTCACGGTTCCGGCGATCAGTCCAAAGACAAGCGCGCTGGCGATTACTGTTCCCCATCTGTGTCCGCTCCCGTTCTTCTTTGCCGCCCTTGCCAGCCTGCGGCGTTCCCTCCGGTTCAGCTTCTTATTCTCGTTCCCATTCTGCTGAAAATCATTCTGTCCATTGCTATTGTTGTTATTGTCATAATAACCGTTATTGAATTCACTCATAATATTCACCCTTTCACCATTCTCCGCCGCCTGGTCCGCAGAGCTTTTGAATTCCTGCCCGATCTCTTCGTTTCGATATTCATAGGATTCGATATTCAGCCGCTTCGTATCAAGCCCTGCAGCGTTGAATTTTTTGTTCTGTATATCTTCCTTACTAAAACTTCCCATAGCAAAAATGGGCTTCGCACCTTGAAAACTCAATAATACAGGCAATCAGATAGGATCTTTATGCCGCTAAACCCGCCTTTGCCAGCGAATTACG
>NZ_JBQKIK010000054.1:0-2491 GCF_052117805.1 Bilifractor sp. LCP21S3_F8
CTAATCCGCCCGCCGGCCATACCGGGCTCTGCTCCGTGACAACTGGGCTGATCTGCCGTTAATGGTGGGCTAATTAGCCGTGAAGAGCGGACTAATCACGCGAAATATACACTCGTTACCTTGTACGGTGGTTACTCCTTTCAGAGCGTTTCACGCAGACCTCCCTAGGTACCACACGTTTCTTCCTCTCCATCCATCTGCCTCATTTATCATGCATGATTCCGTGTAGTTATTGGGCTTCGACTTGTGCAGCAGCCTTACCCTCATGCATAACCTCGTATAAGATTTCTGTACGTCAGACCGGAGATTTGCCCGTGGGATAGTATGTTCCCCACATCCGGCTTCCTTCAGATTCCGTCTCACGGCGGACACCCTTGCCTTCGGCTATATCCTTCCCACTACCGGGCGGATTCGGGACTTGAACCCGTTGGAAACGTGCGCCGCTAGGCGCACCGCAAAAAGGCACTCCCTCTCAGATTGATTCTGAAAAGGAGTGCCTTGAAGGTTTTTTGCCTATGATTTTCCCCGGATCAATACAGCTTGGCACCTGCCGGGATATGGTTGTCAACCATCAGAAGATGAAGTTCTTCGTCTTCGCTGTCCTTCTTGTTGTTCACAGCGGAGAGAAGCATTCCGCAGGAGTCGATGCCCATCATCTTTCTCGGCGGGAGATTGGTGATGGCGATCAAGGTCTTTCCGACCAGCTCTTCCGGCTCATAATAAGCATGAATTCCAGAAAGAATGATACGGTCAGTGCCGGTTCCATCGTCCAGGACGAACTTCAGAAGCTTCTTGGACTTCGGAACAGCTGAGCATTCTTTTACCTTCACCGCCCGGAAATCGGACTTGCTGAAGGTGTCGAAATCGACCTGCTCCTCAAAGAGCGGCTCAATCTTCACGTTTGAGAAATCGATGCTGTCGTTCGGTGTGAAGAATCCGCTCCTGTCTTCAGAAGTGGCCTTCTCTCCGGCTGCTTCTCCATCGGCATCTTCTCCGCTCTCTGCCTTCACAGATGATGAAGAAGCTCCGTTTTCAGGCGAAGCAGCAGAGGTTCCACTGCGGAGTGTCGGGAATCCATTTCAAATATTTTTTAGATGATCTGTTTCCACTTGTTATCGCAGGTTTCGTCCCGGTGCTGCCTGAAATCGACTGTCTGCCTCAAACATATTGTAATAAAGGAGTGATACGAATGGAGCTTGACACCTTTACGAATTTACAAGGTTCTCAAACGCGAGGTGTTATACATAGCGGCAGTAGGGGGCTTGACACCTTTACGAATTTACAAGGTTCTCAAACTTTGCTGCCGGCAATTACACACAGATAAAAGCTTGACACCTTTACGAATTTACAAAGTTCTCAAACTCCGGTGCAACGCTATAAAACTTTGAAAAAGCTTGACACCTTTACGAATTTACAAGGTTCTCAAACTTCAACCTCGCTGAGTTCCTGTCCGAGCATGCTTGACACCTTTACGAATTTACAAAGTTCTCAAACGTGGATGCGTTGCAACTATGTCACGGATTCGCTTGACACCTTTACGAATTTACAAGGTTCTCAAACCGCAGGACGAGCTGAGAGCAAGAATCGCAAAGCTTGACACCTTTACGAATTTACAAGGTTCTCAAACAATAATATTCGTCTGTCCACTCGTTTGTCTGCTTGACACCTTTACGAATTTACAAGGTTCTCAAACCGATGTCGTATGCGATCCGCTATCTGTACAGCTTGACACCTTTACGAATTTACAAGGTTCTCAAACAGTCTTGTGTGCCTTCATGTAATCCATGTAGCTTGACACCTTTACGAATTTACAAGGTTCTCAAACGATGGATGATATTTATTTGTTCTGTACAAGGCTTGACACCTTTACGAATTTACAAGGTTCTCAAACACTTCTTCTGACCAGCTTTTTTGCGGCCCAGCTTGACACCTTTACGAATTTACAAGGTTCTCAAACCATGAAGTTCGTCGAATGGGGAACGTGGAGCTTGACACCTTTACGAATTTACAAGGTTCTCAAACCCGCTCATTTTGTTATAAAACGACTGGTGGCTTGACACCTTTACGAATTTACAAGGTTCTCAAACAAACTGGTTGGTTCGGATGACTATATATCCGCTTGACACCTTTACGAATTTACAAGGTTCTCAAACACTGGTCCGGGCATTTCGGCAAGGCCGACCGCTTGACACCTTTACGAATTTACAAGGTTCTCAAACGGGATACAAGCTGGATTCCGGAAGACTGAGCTTGACACCTTTACGAATTTACAAGGTTCTCAAACTATGAAATTCGTGGAGTGGGGCACGTCAAAGCTTGACACCTTTACGAATTTACAAGGTTCTCAAACGATCCTCCGGGAGCTTGTCGTCTGGTTCGTGCTTGACACCTTTACGAATTTACAAGGTTCTCAAACAATGCCAGAATCGACATAATCTCTTTATCTGCTTGACACCTTTACGAATTTACAAGGTTCTCAAACGGGTGATGA
>NZ_JBQKIK010000055.1:0-2189 GCF_052117805.1 Bilifractor sp. LCP21S3_F8
CGTGGCATTCGGAGTTTGATATCGCTTGGTAAGCTTTGACGCCCCCTTGCAAATTCAGTGCTCTACCTCCACGGATCTCGAACGAGGCCAGCCCTAAAGCTGTTTCGAGGAGAACCAGCTATCTCCGGGTTCGATTGGAATTTCTCCCCTACCCACAACTCATCGCCACCTTTTTCAACAGATGTGCGTTCGGCCCTCCACTGGCTCTTACGCCAGCTTCAGCCTGGTCATGGGTAGATCACCCGGTTTCGGGTCTGCCTGTACTGACTCATACCGCCCTCTTAAGACTTGGTTTCCCTTCGGCTCCGGACCTTCAGTCCTTAACCTCGCCAGCACCGGCAACTCGCCGGACCGTTCTACAAAAAGTACGCTGTCCACCGGTCATGTATCGGTGTCCAACAGTTTGAAGACACAGGGTTTCAGGTTCTCTTTCACTCCCCTCCCGGGGTTCTTTTCACCTTTCCTTCACAGTACTATGCGCTATCGGTCACTGAGAGTATTTAGGCTTGGAGGGTGGTCCCTCCGGCTTCCCACAGGGTTTCCCGTGTCCCGTGGTACTCTGGTGCAGCCTTGTCTGCTTCCGGTTTCGCCTACGCGTCTCTCACGCTCTATGGATAAGTTTCCCAAACTTATTCGGCTGCCTTCTTCAGTACGTTCTGGCTGTCCGCAACCCCGGAATGCATGCACTCCGGTTTGGCCTCTGTCCCGTTCGCTCGCCGCTACTTAGAACATCGAGTTTTCTTTCTTTTCCTCTGCCTACTTAGATGTTTCAGTTCAGCAGGTCTCCCTCCATACACTATGGATTCATGCATGGATGCATGAGGTTTGCTCATGCGGGTTTCCCCATTCGGACATCCGCGGATCAATGACTATGTACGTCTCCCCGCGGCTTTTCGCAGTTAATCACGTCCTTCTTCGGCTCTCAGTGCCAAGGCATCCGCCCTGCGCCCTTTATGTTTGACCTATTGTAAAATGGCCGTGCCTTCAGATCTTAGCGTAGACCTGAAAACACATTTTGCATAAATTGCATTTCGGATAACACTCCGGCAAAAGAATGTTATCCATGAAACGTTCATCGGAATCATTTCTGCTTCCTTTGTAACGCCTCGGATGTCTTCCTATCTTCGTGAACAATTTCAAAATCTTTTGATTTTTCGATTGTGCTTTGGATTTCTTTTTGGAATCGTTTGTGTATTCAGTTTTCAAGGTACGTATCTGATCAGCATGTACTGACCTCTGGGCTTAATTTCTTAAGTCCAAGTGGGCTTAAGTAGACTCGAACTACCGACCTCACGCTTATCAGGCGTGCGCTCTAACCGGCTGAGCTATAAGCCCTTTTCTGTTTTGATGCATATGTGATTCATATGCAGTGGAGATGAAGAGATTCGAACTCTCGACCCCCTGCTTGCAAGGCAGGTGCTCTCCCAACTGAGCTACATCCCCGTAAGGATGCTGGCGGCCGCCTATCTTTCCATACTGTCTCCAGCATAGTATTTTCGGCCGCCCGGGTCTTAACCATCGTGTTCGGAATGGGAACGGGTGTCTCCCCCGGGCGCATCGCCACCAGCAAGTTTATACAGTTGTTTCTGCGGTAACCGGATTGTTCCGCGCTTGTTACCTTGACAACTCAACAGTAAAACACATCTTTTACTCATTCATTCCTTAGAAAGGAGGTGATCCAGCCGCACCTTCCGATACGGCTACCTTGTTACGACTTCACCCCAGTTACCGGCCCTGCCTTCGACTGCTCCCTCCCTTGCGGGTTGGGTCACAGGCTTCGGGCATTGCCGACTCCCATGGTGTGACGGGCGGTGTGTACAAGACCCGGGAACGTATTCACCGCAGCATTCTGATCTGCGATTACTAGCGATTCCAGCTTCGTGTAGTCGGGTTGCAGACTACAGTCCGAACTGGGACGCGTTTTTTGAGATTCGCTCGGCCTCGCGGCTCTGCTTCCCTCTGTTCACGCCATTGTAGCACGTGTGTAGCCCAAATCATAAGGGGCATGATGATTTGACGTCATCCCCGCCTTCCTCCAGGTTCTCCCTGGCAGTCTCCTCAGAGTGCCCAGCTTCACCTGCTGGCTACTGGGGATAAGGGTTGCGCTCGTTGCGGGACTTAACCCAACATCTCACGACACGAGCTGACGACAACCATGCACCACCTGTCTCTTCTGTCCCGAAGGAAAG
>NZ_JBQKIK010000056.1:0-1625 GCF_052117805.1 Bilifractor sp. LCP21S3_F8
TTACTGTATAGCCTAATAAGTTGTGGGGCCAAGCCCCATTAAAAAAGCGCAAAAAACCCCTATCCAATCTAAACGTGCTTTTATGGGGTAAAATATCAAATGCTATGCGACCACAGCAGGCATTTCATATCCTAGCTCTTTTAGTTTTTTTAGATACGAATTGATTTTTCGCTCTTTATTAAACTTGTTATAATATTCAGCTCCAAGGTCCTTAAAGGCAACACCTTCATTCAGGATATGATAGATTGCAATTAACATACTATGAGCTACCGCTACATATGCTTTCTTGGCTCCTCGCCGTAATCGCAGCCTTTGAAATTGAGCATGGAAATAAGATGTTTTTACTCTTGCAGCCGAATGTGCGCAGATGACCAATGTTTCTCGTAGAAGTGTGTTTCCTTTGGTCGTTTTTCCTGATTTACGATTGTGTGCACTCTCGTTATTTCCAGGGCTTATCCCTGCCCAGGATGCGAGATGCCTGGCTGTAGGAAATCTTTTCATGTCGTAACCAATTACGGAGATGATTGACTTTGCACTGGAATCAGCAATTCCAGGAATATTCTGAATTGCTGATGCAGCTTTCTTTTCTTCGGGCTTCATGAAATTGTCGATTTCATCATCCAGATTTCGAATGTGAGTATTTAATTCATCCAAATGATTGAGCAATTCCTTCATCATTCGACGCTGGAGCGGAGAAAGAAAACCGTTTAGATCATCGATAATCTGTTCCTTGGAGGCTTTGAGATTGTGAGCAATGATATTTTTCTCATACAGCTCATCGTATGTTGCGGAGTCAAATTTTTTGCCGGAAAGAATTAATTCCAATATGTTGCGGGCACTTTTTCCATTAATGTTTCGTACGGTTCCGGAAAGTTTGATATTTCCGCCTTCAAGCATTTTTTGAAGACGATTTAGTTCTCTGGCTCTTTCACCAGTGAGACTCTTCCGATAACGTACAAGTTCCCGCAGTTCGCGCTGATCCTTATCCGGGATATAGCTTGCTTCCAGCAAGCCATGCTGGAGAAGATCCGCTATCCACTCTGCATCTTTGACGTCAGTTTTTCGGCCAGGCACATTTTTCATATGTCGGGCATTGACGACGATAGCTTCTATCCCAGATGCTTCAAGGATGTTGTACACGGGCTTCCAATATGACGCTGTGCTCTCCATTGCAACCTTTTGACAGTTACCTTGTTTGAGCCAGTCACAGAGTTCCAGAAGTTCTCTGGTTGTTGCACCAAACTCTCGTATTTCCTGCTTGTGGCCTTGTTTTAAGCAGACAACGATGAGTTTTTTGTGCAGATCCATACCACCACAATTGTCGCAAACTCTTTCCATAGTAATCCTCCTTCAATAAATGGAGATCCAAGGGTTTACGGCCAGCTTCCTAGCAATAATTAATTTACTGTACGTCCTTTCGTGCAGAACAAAAATGCACTGGACAGATAGTGGTTCAATGAGGAAGCTCAGTTCAGTTTACTGACGGACTCAAAGTCCAAAAAATAACCGACTTGTATGCCGTTATAATAAGTATACACGAAATAAGGAGGTAGTATAATGGGTTTTCAGAATACAGGCTATATCTATTGTGGTGCTCCGCCTGCGGGGCATGGGGGTTTACTGTA
>NZ_JBQKIK010000057.1:0-1605 GCF_052117805.1 Bilifractor sp. LCP21S3_F8
TGGTGTGCTACCCGTCAAGGGGACAGTGAAAAATAATAAGTGATTGGATACCGTCAGTTGAGGAATGAATCAGCTGGCGGTATTCTTTATGCTGCTACTGCAAATGCTGCATGATATTCCATCGGGGTCATCCGATGAAGCTTTCTCTGGATCCGTTCACTATTGTAGTAGTGGATATATTTCGTAATCATTTCGACAAGTGCTTCCTGTGACGTAAAACGTCTTCCATAATACCTCTCACGTTTCAAAATGCCCCAGAAACCTTCCATCGGCCCGTTGTCGATACAATGGGCTACCCTGGACATGCTCTGCTTCATATGGTGTTCCTTCAGTCTTGTGCTGAACTGCTTACTGGTGTATTGAAATCCACGGTCTGAATGGAACAGAGGGTGCGCATCCGGCTCCAGACGAACAGCTTCATCAAAGGTATTCATCACCAGTGGATTATCGTTATGATTGCTGATTCGAAAAGCCACGATCCGGCGGTCATAAAGATCCAGAATGGCACTCAGGTATACTTTATGAACCTCGATGCCGACATAATACTTGAATTCTGTCACATCGGTCAGCCATTTTTCATTTGGTGAATCCGCATGGAAGTCCCGGTTCATGTAATTTCTGGCGATATGTGCAGGATCATTCGCTGCTCTTGTACAACTCTTTGGCTTCCACTTTATAGTAGACTGAATGTGGCTTTTACGACATAAACGAAGGACGCGCTTGTCATTGACATTTGTATCATATCTTCTGTCCAGTTCATCGCGGATCCTTCTGTATCCCATATCAGGATGGTCTTCGTGGATCTTCTTGATTTTTTCGGAGATCTTCTGGTTTTTCTTCTCGCTTATGCTTTCCGGATTTTTTAACCATCTATAATACGCTGAGCGTGGGACATGAAGATAACCACAGAGCCGTTCTACTGGATAATGTCGCTCTTCTGAGAGTTCCCGGATCGCCTGGTACTTATAAAGATGGCGAGTCAGAGATAGCGATCCTTCATCTCTAACTCTCTGACTTTTTTTAGCAGGTCATTCTCCATCTGCAGATCACGGTTGCGCCTCTCCAGTTCTGCGATCCTGTCCCGCATTTCCTCTTCAGGGGTGCGGCTTGGCATAGTGCCTACACGATGGCCTCGACGATCCTCCAGACCGGCAGAGCCCATTTCCTCATACCGTTTTACCCAGTTTCGCACCTGCTGGTATGAACACTGGTATTTCAATGCCATTGCACCATAGTTCTTATCGTTAGCCAGGCAGTCCTGGACGATAGCAAGTCTTTCTTCCGGTGTTGTGCTTCTGGCTTTCCTCATGTAGCTACCTCCTCCGCTTGTGCGTGATTTGATCTCTCCATGAGTAGTATATACCTTTATCCAGTCGCGTAACTGCCTGGAACTCCGCAAATGATATTTTTTAACAATGTCTCGCTGGCTTGATTTTCCATCAAGATACTCTTGAACAGCCTGAAGTTTTAACTCCTTAGAATAGGTTTTGTTATTGGATTGAACCATGAGGGCAGAGGGACCATCTGAAAGATATAGGTTACGCCAATCCCGAATGCTGCTCCTATCAACACCTATCAGTCGGGCTGCTTCAGTAGCGCTGATCT
>NZ_JBQKIK010000058.1:0-1604 GCF_052117805.1 Bilifractor sp. LCP21S3_F8
TGTCAAGCATAAATGAAAATGTCTCGAAAAAACTTTAACATGAGCCCCGGTTTTCCGGGGCTTTTATTTAATATCCGTGTTAACACTCTAATCATGCACTTTTTAGATCTTCTTCGATCCGATGCGGCTGGGAATGCACAAATTTATTGAAGACAGGACGTCTCCATGGATGATTCATCGGCGGTATGTACTGTTTACGGGGTTTTTGCGGTTCATAGTCTGCATCAAGGTTTTTTGACTTGGGTTCATGTTCGGGAATTTCCTCCAACGCATAGATGTCCTTATCGTTGACACAGCAGAACTTCCGACCGTCATACGCCTTGATCACCATTGTCTTTGTACCTTTGCGGTAATGGATCTGTTTTCCGTTCTTGTCTAACATTCTGTAAAAATGCTTTTCAAGCTGGATAGCATGGCCACAGTCTACCGTCCGTTCAATTAAAACAGCCAGAGTCAGATTGATTTTTTCTTCATCTGGTTGCGATTCAAAAACAGATTTGCTAACATTAAGTGGAAGTGAAAACTTCTTGTTGAATTCTTCTATGTAGGAGTGGAGGAATTCATTGGCACTCTCGATATCAGTTATGCCTGCCAGACGAAGTTCGATCGGAAGGCGTGACTGAAGTGTCTGATTCAGCCGTTCCACACGGCCCTTGGCCTGTGGAACGCTGCTGGATTCAAGTTCAACGCCGAGCTGTTTGCAAGCATAAGCAAACTGGGTGTAAGTGTCCTCATCGTCCGATGGGGCATTTTTCTTTTTGTAGGTAAATACCGTACGTCTGTCTGTGAAAAATTTATAAGGAATGCCATAATTCGTCAGGATCTGATGGAATACGTGATAGTAGCCGTTCAACGTTTCCTGCGTATCGAACCAGGCGCCGGTGATTATGCCGAGAGCATCGTCAATCGCCAGATGAAGGTGCCAGACCTGTCCATTGACCCATTCGTACGGCGTGGCGTCCATCTGCTCCATCTCGCCAAAATAAGCACATCTGGGGCGCCTGCTGTGGGCGTCTTCTACAGCAACCAGATTGGATTGTATGGTATCTTGTTCCTTTTGCGACCGAGCTGTTTTTTTCAAAATAGCAAGCTCCTTTTTTACACGTTTGCGCTTAGCTTTAGTAACCTTTGGGGAGAGGATGTATTCTTTTTCAAGGATGTTCATTACCGATGATGCGGATATATGGATCCCCTCAAAGCGCTCTAGTAATTCCGTATAATGCTCGAAATTTGCCTCATAGTACTTTGTACGGTAGAGATCAACGATCTGTTTCCGTACGTCATCGGCAATGGTTGTTGATGGTTTACGTCCTTTGTTGCCATGAATGAAAAAAGTCTTGCCTTCTTTGAGATATCCGGCAATCATACGGTTGATATGCCGCCTGGTACAACCAAGTTTCAGTGCTGCACGATCCTTGTTTCCGGTTTCAGGATGATCCACCAGAGACTTGATCACCTCATATTTATTCTGTTCATCCATTGATAAAGTTACCCTTCTTATAAGCTATGTCCTCCGATCTGATAGATTATAGAAAGTAATATTCTACCATAATCGGGACATTTTCATTTGTGGTACATCAGGACTTTATCATTTATGGCTTATA
>NZ_JBQKIK010000059.1:0-1585 GCF_052117805.1 Bilifractor sp. LCP21S3_F8
CTAAAACTTCCCACACTCAAAAGGTGTGTTGAACCTTGAAAACTCAATAATGTAGGCAATTAAAAAGGCATAGACGCTGTGCCTTTGGTATAATTGAGTTGACTAGAAACAACCATACAAAGGAGACTATCTATGCCAATATCAATTCTACCACAGGATAAAGACGGACAGGAACTTTTTAATGCTATTTCGACATTTTTCTCAACTTTCAGAATCGGTAACCTCCTCCATAAATGCAATGCTCAGAAGGAGAAGGGCGTTCCGGTAATCGATATTTTCAAATATAAGCTCTGCAATGTTTTCGCCGACCGCAGCATGTATATGCAGCAGAAGACAGGCTCCTTCAAAGAGTCGTTTTCAAAGAATACGTTTTATCGGTTCCTGAACAGCCCGAAGACAAACTGGCTTCGCTTTACTACCCTTCTGTCTAAGAAGATTGCTGATGCTGTTGAGCCGCTTACTTCGGAAGACCGTGTAAACGCGTTTGTTGTTGACGACAGCCTTTTTGAACGAACGAGCTGCAAGCAAACGGAGCTTGGCTCCCGTGTGTTTGACCATACCTCCATGAAATACTGCAAAGGATTCCGTCTGATGACACTTGGATGGACTGACGGGAATACATTTCTTCCTGTAAACAGCTGCCTATTAGCCTCTTCCAAAGAGAAAAATCTTATCGGTCCGGTCGATCAGTGCGATGGCCGTTCCCTTGCAGCAAAGCGTAGAAAGCTTGCACAAACAAAGGGCACAGAAGTCATGATCGAGCTGCTTAAGACTGCACAGAACGCCGGTCATCATGCGGATTACGTCCTGTTTGACACATGGTTCTCCAGTCCCGCACAGCTGATCGCTGTGAAAAAACTTGGTCTAGATTCCATTGCTATGCTCAAGAAGAGCTCCCACATCTACTACGAGTATGAAGGAAAGCAGCTTTCCATCAAAAAGATTTTCGGCATCTGCAAGAAGCGCCGGGGCCGCAGCAAGTACCTTCTTTCCGTGAATGTCATGGTTGGTAAAGACGAGAAGATTCCTGCCAAAATCGTCTGCGTTCGGAATAAGAAAAACAAGAAAGACTGGATTGCTTTCATCTGTACAAATCCCGAACTGTCCGAAGAAGAGATCATCCGGATCTACGGAAAGCGGTGGCAGATTGAGGTATTCTTTAAGACATGCAAGTCCTATCTGCAACTGATATCGGAATGCCACAGCCTTTCATACGATGCCCTGACCGCGCATGTGGCGATCGTTTTTACTCGATATCTGATGATCTCCATGGAACAGCGGCGGAGCAAGGACGACAGAACGCTTGGAGAGATCTTCTACTTTTTCACGGACGAGCTGGCGGATATCACCTTTGGCGAATCTTTCCAGATCATCATAACTGCCATGATAGAAAGTATTTCTGCTATTTTTCAGCCAACCGAAGAACAACTTGCAATGTTCATAGAGATGTTTGTCGGTCAGCTTCCGGAGTATATCCGTAATTCGCTGGCAAAGGCGGGTTTAGCGGCATAAAGATCCTATCTGATTGCCTGTATTATTGAGTTTTCAAGGTGCGAAGCCCATTTTTGCTATGGGAAGTTTTAGT
>NZ_JBQKIK010000060.1:0-1506 GCF_052117805.1 Bilifractor sp. LCP21S3_F8
CGCATAGCATTTGATATTTTACCCCATAAAAGCACGTTTAGATTGGATAGGGGTTTTTTGCGCTTTTTTAATGGGGCTTGGCCCCACAACTTATTAGGCTATACAGTAAAACGTGCCACAAACTGTATAAGCATAAGCGCTCTGATATGGGTTAAGTCTTCTGAAAAAAAGAAACATCTTTTGAAAAAGGAAAATATCTTCTAGAAAAGAAGGAGAAAAGTAAAGGAAAGGATGCAAAGGATGTGATCGGAGGATTCGGCCGACCCTCCGCCGGCATTTATTTACACGAACAGTGAGCCGCAGCCGAATGCGAAGTATTCGTGTGCGGCGAGCGTCGCGATAGCGAGATAAAACTCGCACAGCGTGTTTTATCTCGCTAACTAAAATAAGACAATACCCGAAAAAACCTCCAGGACAGCAGCATACCCTGTCCTGAGTGGACCACCACGTACCTTCAGGTGCGTGGTGGTTCATAACATTGTCCTGAAGAATCCTCAACAAGTTACAGAAAAAAGCGCATGACACCGATCACCTGCCCGAGAATCGAGAACGAATGATCCCCCGTCACAATGATCGGATCCATATGGTCGTTCTCCGGCTGAAGACGAACGTATCCGTTCTCCCGGTAGAAGGTCTTCACCGTGGCAGAATCATCAATCAGAGCCACCACCATCTGTCCGTTTCGGGCTGCATTTGTCTGACGTACCAGCACAAGGTCACCGTCAAGGATTCCGGCATTAATCATGCTTTCCCCGTGTACGCGCAGCATAAAAGTCTGACCGTTCGGCAGTTTATTTACCGGGATAGGAAAATAAGACTCCACCTGTTCCACGGCCAGAAGCGGCTGACCCGCAGCAACATTTCCAATCACCGGAACATTCTGATACTCTATGGCCTGACCGGTTTCTGCAGCCGGATCGAGCTGTCTCAAGCGTTCTTCACGAAAATCATCGTCCAGAATCTCAATTGCTCTTGGCTTTGTCGCGTCCTTGCGTATATAACCGTTCTTCTCCAGCGTCTCCAGATGTGCGTGAACGGATGATGTGGATTTAAGATGAACCGCTTCACAAATCTCGCGCACGGACGGCGGAAAACCGCGGTCGAGAATCTCCTTCTTCAAATAATCAAGAATCTCCTGCTGCTTCTTGCTGATTGGTTTCCTTCCTGACGCTATATGAGCATTCGACGTTATATGAGCATTCGAAGATGTATTCATAAACACTCCCCCAGACTATAGAAAAAATCTCCCATGGCACCTGCAGACACGGAAGTTCGCTGAATTCAAATGAATATTCAGAAAAAAAGCTTTACATAAATATACCATACGCACTTTAAAAAAGCAAACACATTTTCCGAACATGTATTCGTTTTTACCGAACAAACATTCGTTTTTTATGTCAAGCATAAATGAAAATGTCTCGAAAAAACTTTAACATGAGCCCCGGTTTTCCGGGGCTTTTATTTAATATCCGTGTTAACACTCTAATCATGCACTTTTTAGATCTT
>NZ_JBQKIK010000061.1:0-1387 GCF_052117805.1 Bilifractor sp. LCP21S3_F8
CGCTTGGCTCCGGTGTACAATACGAGAGCCGGGTTTCGCTGGGATACTTGAACCAGAGTTTTCAAAACGCTGTCAGGGATGGTATCCGTTACGGGCTGGAGCAGGGCTTGTTCGGCTGGAACGTAACGGACTGTAAGATTTGCTTTGAATACGGGCTTTATTACAGTCCGGTCAGCACGCCGGCGGACTTCCGCTCATTGGCCCCGATTGTATTGGAACAGGCATTGAAGGAATCGGGGACGCAGCTGCTGGAACCTTATCTCTCCTTCATCCTCTATGCGCCCCAGGAATACCTTTCCAGGGCTTATCATGATGCACCGAAATACTGTGCCACCATCGAAACGGCCCAGGTAAAAAAGGATGAAGTTGTCTTTACTGGCGAGATTCCCGCCCGCTGTATACAGGCATACCGTACTGATCTGGCCTTTTACACCAACGGGCGGAGCGTATGCCTTACAGAGCTGAAAGGATATCAGGCCGCTGTCGGTCAGCCGGTCATCCAGCCCCGCCGTCCAAACAGCCGCCTGGACAAGGTGCGCCATATGTTTCAGAAGGTAATGTAAAGATACATAATCGTCAAGACGGCAACAATCAGAAGTTATGGAGGGTAACAATGGAATATAGTAAGGAAGATTTAATGGAAGCAAAAAAGCAAATTTGGGGAGTGGGAGAGAACATGGGAACAGAGGAAAGTAAAAAAATCTGGGAGGAGAACGCACAATTTTGGGATAATGCAATGGGTGACGAATCTAATGAATTTCACAGAGAGGTAGTGCGTCCCAAAGTAACGGAACTTCTATCTCCTAATCCTGCGGATTACATTTTGGATATTGCGTGTGGCAATGGAAATTATTCTTCGTATCTTGCACAAAGAGGCGCTTCGGTTGTCGCTTTTGATTACAGCAAAAAAATGATAGAATTGGCTAAAAGACGGCAATCACAATATGCAAAACAAATTGAATTTTGTGTGGCGGATGCGACCGATAGAAAAAGTATATTAGAATTAAAAAGAAATCGAGCCTTTACGAAAGCAGTTTCTAATATGGCAATTATGGATATTACGGATATTGAACCACTTCTTATGGCTGTTTATGAACTGTTGCAGGAAAGCGGAATTTTTGTCTTTGCAACGCAACACCCTTGTTTTGTCACGTTGACTGAAAAATATATGACACCGCACAGTTACTATGATATAGCGATTGAAGGGCAACCGAAAGAGCAGATTTATTATCATCGTTCCATACAAGATATTTTTAACCTTTGTTTTAGAGCTGGATTTGTCATTGATGGATTTTATGAAGAATGTTTTAAAACCAACAAAGAAATTCCTATGGTAATGATAGTAAGGCTTAAGAAGGTAAAACGTGATAGCTTAAAATAAATTCAA
>NZ_JBQKIK010000062.1:0-1370 GCF_052117805.1 Bilifractor sp. LCP21S3_F8
GGGGAGCGTCGAAAAAGGGACAACGAGGACGGACACCATGTTTTTGGAGCGGCAGCGTGGGATTACCATTCAAGCGGCAGTCACTTCCTTCCAGTGGCACAGATGTAAAGTCAACATTGTGGATACGCCCGGCCACATGGATTTTTTGGCGGAGGTGTACCGCTCTTTGGCTGTTTTAGATGGGGCCATCTTGGTGATCTCCGCTAAAGATGGCGTGCAGGCCCAGACCCGTATTCTGTTCCATGCCCTGCGGAAAATGAACATTCCCACCGTTATCTTTATCAACAAGATCGACCAGGCTGGCGTTGATTTGCAGAGCGTGGTTCAGTCTGTTCGGGATAAGCTCTCCGCCGATATTATCATCAAGCAGACGGTGTCGCTGTCCCCGGAAATAGTCCTGGAGGAAAATACCGACATAGAAGCATGGGATGCGGTCATCGAAAATAACGATAAATTATTGGAAAAGTATATCGCAGGAGAACCAATCAGCCGGGAAAAACTTGTGCGGGAGGAACAGCGGCGGGTTCAAGACGCCTCCCTGTTCCCGGTCTATTATGGCAGCGCCAAAAAGGGCCTTGGCATTCAACCGTTGATGGATGCGGTGACAGGGCTGTTCCAACCGATTGGGGAACAGGGGAGCGCCGCCCTATGCGGCAGCGTTTTCAAGGTGGAGTATACAGATTGCGGCCAGCGGCGTGTCTATCTACGGCTATACAGCGGAACGCTGCGCCTGCGGGATACGGTGGCCCTGGCCGGGAGAGAAAAGCTGAAAATCACAGAGATGCGTATTCCATCCAAAGGGGAAATTGTTCGGACAGACACCGCTTATCCGGGTGAAATTGTTATCCTTCCCAGCGACAGCGTGAGGTTAAACGATGTATTAGGGGACCAAACCCGGCTCCCTCGTAAAAGGTGGCGCGAGGACCCCCTCCCCATGCTGCGGACGACGATTGCGCCGAAAACGGCAGCGCAAAGAGAACGGCTGCTGGACGCTCTTACGCAACTTGCGGATACTGACCCGCTTTTGCGTTGCGAAGTGGATTCCATCACCCATGAGATCATTCTTTCTTTTTTGGGCCGGGTGCAGTTGGAGGTTGTTTCCGCTTTGCTGTCGGAAAAATACAAGCTTGAAACAGTGGTAAAGGAACCCTCCGTCATTTATATGGAGCGGCCGCTCAAAGCAGCCAGCCACACCATCCATATCGAGGTGCCGCCCAACCCGTTTTGGGCATCCATAGGACTGTCTGTTACACCACTCTCGCTTGGCTCCGGTGTACAATACGAGAGCCGGGTTTCGCTGGGATACTTGAACCAGAGTTTTCAAAACGCTGTCAGGGATGGTATCCGTTACGGGCTGGAGCAGGGCTTGT
>NZ_JBQKIK010000063.1:0-984 GCF_052117805.1 Bilifractor sp. LCP21S3_F8
ACTCCCCGTCTGACATTGTCCCCCGCCCGGGTAACGGGCGCAGGTTAGAAGCCCGGTAACGCAAGGGTGGTATCCCAACAGCGGCTCCGGAAATACTGGCGTACTTCCTTCTCAGCCTCCCACCTATCCTGTACATGCATTACCAGACCCCAGTATCAAACTGGAGTAAAGCTCCATGGGGTCTTTCCGTCCTGGCGCGGGTAACCAGCATCTTCACTGGTACTTCAATTTCACCGGATGCATTGTCGAGACAGTGCTCAAATCATTACGCCTTTCGTGCGGGTCGGAACTTACCCGACAAGGAATTTCGCTACCTTAGGACCGTTATAGTTACGGCCGCCGTTTACTGGGGCTTGGATTCAGAGCTTCACATTTCTGTTAACCCCTCCTCGTAACCTTCCAGCACCGGGCAGGCGTCAGCCCATATACCTCACCTTTCGGTTTCGCATAGACCTGTGTTTTTGCTAAACAGTTGCTTGAGCCTGTTCACTGCGGCCCTCTTTCAAGGGCACCCCTTCTCCCGAAGTTACGGGGCTGTTTTGCCGAGTTCCTTAACAATGCTTCTTCCGTCGGCCTTAGGATTCTCTCCTCACCCACCTGTGTCGGTTTACGGTACGGGTATCATATGAACAATAGCGGCTTTTCTCGGTACATGGCTCACCGGCTTCCCTACTTTATTTCGGTCCGCATCACGGCTCTGGCTTATGCGGCGGATTTGCCTGCCACACACCTCTTCGCTTGCACGCGGCTTTCCATTCCGCGCCCCGGCTCTCCACATACGTCCCCACAGTTCTGTCATATCATAGTGCAGGAATCTCAACCTGCTGTCCATCGGCTACGACTCTCGTCCTCGCCTTAGGCCCCGACTTACCCAGGGAAGATCAGCTTTACCCTGGAAACCTTGGATATTCGGCCGAGAGGATTCCCACCTCTCTCTCGCTACTCATTCCGGCATTCTCTCTTCCATACCCTCCACAGCTCCTT
>NZ_JBQKIK010000064.1:0-980 GCF_052117805.1 Bilifractor sp. LCP21S3_F8
ATGCTATCAAGAGATGCAAGCAATTCGCCGAAGAAGGATATGTGTACGTGGTCAGTATGGATTTGCAGGCTTACTTTGACACTGTCAACCACAGCAAGCTTATTGAGGTGCTGTCGAGGACAATCAAAGATGGGCGTGTGATCTCACTGATTCACAAATATCTGAAGGCCGGGGTTATGAAAGATGGCGGGTTCCATCCAACAGAAGAGGGCGTACCACAGGGTGGTCCGCTGAGTCCGCTGTGTGGAAACGTCATGCTAAACGAGCTGGATAAGGAACTGGAACGAAGAGGACACAGGTTCGTACGATACGCCGACGACTGCATGATTCTATGCAAGAGCAAGAAGAGCGCAGAGCGTACATTGGAAAACATAGTGCCATTCATAACGAAAAAACTCTTTCTGAAAGTCAATCTTCATAAAACTACAGTGTGTCATATCAGCAAGGTGAAATACCTGGGATACGGTTTCTACCGCTACATGGGGAAATGCCGGTTCCGGGTGCATCCGAAGTCGGTAGCGAAATTCAAGAACAAGCTGAGGATGTTAACCGCCAGAGGAAACAAATGGAGCAATCCGGTGAGGGAGAAGAAACTCAATGATGCTGTCAGAGGGTGGATAAACCATTTCCGGTATGCGGACATGAAGGGACTTATGGAAGAACTGGATGAGTGGCTACGGCACAGAATCCGAGCAGTGTACTGGATACAATGGAAAAGAGTGCGAACGAGGTACAAGATGCTGAGAGCACTGCATCTGCCAGAATGGAAGGTACGCGAAATGGCTTACTGTAGGAAAGGGACGTGGAGGGCGGCGTCGATGCTCAACTCGGCGCTCACCAAAACAATAATAGTGGACAGACTCGGATATCCATCCTTATCAGCCCACTATCTGAAAGTTCGTGTAAACTATTGAACCGCCGTATACCGAACGGTACGTACGGTGGTGTGGAAGGGGAGGGTAAAATCTCCCCTATCCGAT
>NZ_JBQKIK010000065.1:0-881 GCF_052117805.1 Bilifractor sp. LCP21S3_F8
ATGCGTACTTCTTCCCGGCCGGAATCCGAAACTGTTGTCTGAAAATTGCTCCTCGAAGATGGGTGTCAGCTCCTGCGATATCGCCTGTTGGATCAGTCTGTCCACGCACGACGGTATGCCTAACTTCCTGACCTTGCCTTTCTCCTCCTTGGGTATCTCCACCCTCCGAACCGGATTGGGCTTGTATTTCCCTCTCCTCAACTGCCCGACCAGCTCGTCCCGGTGCTGTTTCAGGTAGGGTAGAAGTTCATCCACCTGCATTCCGTCGACTCCTCCGGAACCATTATTCGCCTTTACCCTCTTATAGGCGGCATTCAGGTTGTCGCTTCTAAGAATGGTGTCGAGCAGGTTGTTCGTCCAAAAGTTCGTATTGGTGTCAGTGTCCCCGGTAATCCATTCATGGGCGTACACTCCTGATACCCTTCCCTGTTCCGCAGGTATCTCTTGCAGGTAGTCTTCGATATGAAGTTGTCTGTACTTAATTCCATGTCCGGTTTCCATTTGAGAATGGCACCTCCTACTGTTCGCCCCTTTCCCAATGTCTCAAGCCATCAGGTATTGTAATATGGGCTCTGCTGACTTCTCACGACAAGCTTTACTCCGCGGCGGCGAATGTTTTATCGCCTTTGCCGTGTCCGTGAGATCTCCCCGGGTACTCACACGTTCTTTCCCACTTATACCTGCCCCGTCTACTGATGGCGTTCTGTGCAGTTATTGGACTTCGGTTTGTACGGCAACCTCATCCACGCTTCACAGCCTATCCGGACAACTTTTACAGGCCAGTGTTTTGCCTACGGCTTCCTTCAGACCTCATCTCACGATGACGCCCTTGCTTTCAGCTGCATCCTTCCCACTGCCGGGCGGATCAGGGACTCTCACCC
>NZ_JBQKIK010000066.1:0-677 GCF_052117805.1 Bilifractor sp. LCP21S3_F8
ACTTTACATCTGTGCCACTGGAAGGAAGTGACTGCCGCTTGAATGGTAATCCCACGCTGCCGCTCCAAAAACATGGTGTCCGTCCTCGTTGTCCCTTTTTCGACGCTCCCCGGTTCTGAAATGGCTCCGCTGGCATATAGCAGGCTCTCCGTCAAGGTCGTCTTTCCAGCGTCTACATGGGCAAGAATTCCAATATTGATTATTTTCATGTGATTGTCCTCCCTTTACAGCCCCAAAGGGCATAAAAATCCCCAGCAGTAAAATACTTTTACCACTGGGGATTATAAGTTGCGGACATACACATATACAGCATACACCTGTTTGTGATTGCTGTTTTTGGGGATATGTCAAAATTGATAAGGCAAAAGTATTCTTAAATTGGGTACAAAAAACTAAGCCCCTACAAAAGGAGCTATCATAATCCTTTGTTCCCACTATTTGATTATAGTTTTATTTAAGAATACCTTGCCGCATATTTTTTACTCCTTTTCTGGATTAAATCATTGTATCACATCAGTTTTAGGAAAGCAAGTACCTAAAAGAAATTTTTCTTCCCCTTATATGTAACAATCATACCGGCTTCCTAGCGTTCAGAATGTTTTCTGCTGTCTGCTGTGGTGTTTGGTTGGAATTGTCCAACCAAAAGCCGATCCGTGGTGTTGTCTGCATTTTACTAA
>NZ_JBQKIK010000067.1:0-647 GCF_052117805.1 Bilifractor sp. LCP21S3_F8
GCTGCGCCTGCGGGATACGGTGGCCCTGGCCGGGAGAGAAAAGCTGAAAATCACAGAGATGCGTATTCCATCCAAAGGGGAAATTGTTCGGACAGACACCGCTTATCCGGGCGAAATTGTTATCCTTCCCAGCGACAGCGTGAGGTTAAACGATGTATTAGGGGATCAAACCCGGCTCCCTCGTAAAAGGTGGCGCGAGGCCCCCCTCCCCATGCTGCGGACGACGATTGCGCCGAAAACGGCAGCGCAAAGAGAACGGCTGCTGGACGCTCTTACGCAACTTGCGGATACTGACCCGCTTTTGCGCTGCGAAGTGGATTCCATCACCCATGAGATCATTCTTTCTTTTTTGGGCCGGGTGCAGTTGGAGGTCGTTTCCGCTTTGCTGTCGGAAAAATACAAGCTTGAAACAGTGGTAAAGGAACCCACCGTCATTTATATGGAGCGGCCGCTCAAAGCAGCCAGCCACACCATCCATATCGAGGTGCCGCCCAACCCGTTTTGGGCATCCATCGGACTGTCTGTTACACCACTCCCGCTTGGCTCCGGTGTACAATACGAGAGCCGGGTTTCGCTGGGATACTTGAACCAGAGTTTTCAAAACGCTGTCAGGGATGGTATCCGTTACGGGCTGGAGCAGGGCTTGT
>NZ_JBQKIK010000068.1:0-629 GCF_052117805.1 Bilifractor sp. LCP21S3_F8
TAATCCGCCCGCCGGCCATACCGGGCTCTGCTCCGTGACAACTGGGCTGATCTGCCGTTAATGGTGGGCTAATTAGCCGTGAAGAGCGGACTAATCACGCGAAATATACAGTGATGATGGCAAAATAACCGCACAATTCCAGCTCGGCCCGGATCACCTGAGGCTTCGGCTCTGCGTAAACAAACATGCCGCTTTCCTTATCCCTGTGCAGGAAGAAGTATTTTTCAAATGTCGGACCAAACTCCCGGTCTTCATCGCTGTGTGTATCCAGAAAGCTCTGCATCTGCTGGATCTTCTCTTCAAATCTGGCGCGTTCACCGGCCGCTTTCGCCGCACTATAATACATATGTATATCCCTGATGCATACACAAAAGTGTGAACCGTCTTCCCGTACACGCCGAATTCCGCGATCTGATTACTCCAGTCGTTCTCAAAGGAGCCTTTCTGCTGACGAATCTGATCATGAATAAAGTTCTTGATGCCTTTCACCATGATAATAAATGCAAATCCGTTTTCATTGCAAACAGCCACTTTCTGCGGACAGCAGGGCCGCATTTTCCGGACGGTTCGGGCCATATTAAACGGACAGCCTGGGAGATCAGTAGGGCAGAGGGTACTCCGCCCTACTG
>NZ_JBQKIK010000069.1:0-622 GCF_052117805.1 Bilifractor sp. LCP21S3_F8
ATGCCTTCAGCGTTTATCCCTTCCAGACTTGGCTACCCGGCCATAGACCTGGCGGTCTAACCGGTACACCAGTGGTCTGTCCATCCCGGTCCTCTCGTACTAAGGACAGCTCCTTTCAAAACTCCTCCGCCCACGCCGGATAGGGACCGAACTGTCTCACGACGTTCTGAACCCAGCTCGCGTACCGCTTTAATGGGCGAACAGCCCAACCCTTGGGACCTACTACAGCCCCAGGATGCGATGAGCCGACATCGAGGTGCCAAACCACTCCGTCGATGTGAACTCTTGGGAGTGATAAGCCTGTTATCCCCAGGGTAGCTTTTATCCGTTGAGCGATGGCATTCCCACTTAATACCACCGGATCACTAAGCCCTACTTTCGTACCTGCTCCAACCGTCGCTGTCGCAGTCAGGCTCCCTTCTGCCTTTGCACTCTTTGGATGGTTTCCAACCATCCTGAGGGAACCTTTGGGCGCCTCCGATACGCTTTCGGAGGCGACCGCCCCAGTCAAACTCCCCGTCTGACATTGTCCCCCGCCCGGGTAACGGGCGCAGGTTAGAAGCCCGGTAACGCAAGGGTGGTATCCCAACAGCGGCTCCGGAAATACTGGCGTACTTCCTTC
>NZ_JBQKIK010000070.1:0-608 GCF_052117805.1 Bilifractor sp. LCP21S3_F8
TTTTTACAAAGTGTCTTCCTGGAGATGGTCAGACTCTGCAAAGAACTGGCTTTTTACTGACCATTTGCCGCAAGTAAACCAACTGCAGTGCCAAAGTAAGTGATGGTCTGATCTGCATCCAGGTACTCCGCAGTGTAGGTAGTGCCATTCTGATCATAGAAAGCAGCAGAGCCGTCGTCTCCCTCAACACATCCGATGCTGAAGCTATTACCGGTATATACATCTGTTCCGTCCAGTACCGTCCACGTAATTCCGTCATCGCCGGATTCCTTCTGGGTTGCAGTGTACTGTCCGCAGAGGACGTCTCCGGTACCATCTGTATCCACAGTGATAAGTGCTACATAATTATTTGCATCCGGTCCCTGGAACAGAGCGAATACAAGCTCATTTCCGTTGTCATCCTTTGCGTACAGGCCAGTCTGAATCATATCAGCAGTAATATCGCCAAGAGAGAAGGTACCGTCCGAGGAAGTGCTTGCAGTATCCACGGAAGCGCTTGCGGACGCAACGGAGTCACCGGAAACATCTTCATAGCTGCCGGAATCTGCATAGCTGCTTGCGTCTTCTGTATAGCTGCCGGAGCTTGCAGATGCGCTGGATGCGCTGGA
>NZ_JBQKIK010000071.1:0-599 GCF_052117805.1 Bilifractor sp. LCP21S3_F8
TAGCATTTGATATTTTACCCCATAAAAGCACGTTTAGATTGGATAGGGGTTTTTTGCGCTTTTTTAATGGGGCTTGGCCCCACAACTTATTAGGCTATACAGTAAAAAGGAACCCAGTTATACTGGATTCCTGAAGAGGCGTGGGCCGGATTTGAACCGGCGCATACTGGTGTTGCAGACCATTGCCTTACCACTTGGCTACCACGCCATATAATATTGGATGACCCGGACGAGAATTGAACTCGTGTTACCGCCGTGAAAGGGCGATGTCTTGACCGCTTGACCACCGGGCCATAGAAACCAATCATTACCCTTAAACAAAGGTAAGCTCCCCCTGGTGGACTCGAACCGCCGACATCATGATTAACAGTCATGCGCTCTACCGACTGAGCTAAGGAGGAATATTTCATTTCCTTAAATTATGAGAAGGTACATACCTTCAAAACTGAATACACAAACTCTTCCCGGGAATCCGTCTCCGGATCCCCTCTTCCGTTCCAACTTATGCTTCAGGTCAAACCCTCGACCGATTAGTAACAGTCAGCTCCATGCCTTACGGCACTTCCACCTCTGCCCTATCAACCTTATCGTCTTTAAGG
>NZ_JBQKIK010000072.1:0-593 GCF_052117805.1 Bilifractor sp. LCP21S3_F8
GCAAAAGGATGGTTCTGCAAAGCGGATTCATAAATATAAGCGCAGGAAACGTTTTGGTAAGTCGATAACTGACAGAGCACCGGCAAGTTTTGTCACGATTCTGGAACAAAAGGCAAAACTTTACGGCGGTAATGTATCGAAAGTAAGTACGAAAGAATATAAAGCCAGCCAGTACGACCATGCGAAAGATCAGTACATAAAAACGGACTTGTCTGTGAGAGAAAAAATAATCGCCGGTCATAAGGTACAAAGAGACTTGTATAGTGCTTTTCTTTTGAGAAACAGTAACCAGAAATTAAACAAGCCGGACCAGAAAAAATGCATCTATGAATTTGATCGATTTGTAAAGCTACAAGACCAACTGATCGAAAAAATGAAAGAAAACAATATATCTATGAAACAGTGTTTTGGATTCTAAACAGAAATAAAAAAGGTTCAGACATAAAACTTTCGTCTGGAAAGTAAGTACACAGGTATCGAAATCCTATAGACGATAAATCTTGAAAGACTTAACTATATCCCTCCTATACGACTGTGGTGATGTTAAGAGAATCTAAAGAATCCCACGGCTTCAGCCGTGGGAGTATGTCAAA
>NZ_JBQKIK010000073.1:0-552 GCF_052117805.1 Bilifractor sp. LCP21S3_F8
TCTGCATATCTTATGCAGGGCACACCTCTTTTCAGAAACTCTTGGTCAAACTCATTGAGGTAGATATTCGCAAGAAGCGGAGATAGATTTCCACCTTGCGGTGAGCCTTCCTCTGTATCAATGACCACTCCATTTTCCATTACCCCACTTTTCAGATAACGCTTTATTAGTTGAACTACACGTTCATCCTTCACATTCCTTCTGAGGAGGTTGATTAGGATTTCATGATTCAAGGTGTCGAAATACTTTGATAAGTCCAAGACTACCGCAAAAGTGTAGCCTTGTTCTGCGTATTCCTTTACTTTCTGTATAGCATCCTTTGCGCTTCTGTTTGGACGATAGCCGTAGCTTCCATCCGCAAACAATGGTTCATAGATTGGCACTAACTGTTGAGTTATTGCCTGTTGGAGTGTTCGGTCTATCACGGTGGGTATGCCAAGTTTACGCACACCACCATCTGGTTTTGGAATCTCAACTCGCCTGACTGGCGATGGGGTATACTTACCGCGGTATATGCGGTCAGTTAACTCCTGCTGATGTTCCTTAAGGTAT
>NZ_JBQKIK010000074.1:0-477 GCF_052117805.1 Bilifractor sp. LCP21S3_F8
TGTCCGAACAATTTCCCCTTTGGATGGAATACGCATCTCTGTGATTTTCAGCTTTTCTCTCCCGGCCAGGGCCACCGTATCCCGCAGGCGCAGCGTTCCGCTGTATAGCCGCAGATAGACACGCCGCTGGCCGCAATCGGTGTACTCAACCTTGAAAACGCTGCCGCATAGGGTGGCGCTCCCCTGTTCCCCAATCGGTTGGAACAGTCCTGTCACCGCATCCATCAACGGTTGAATGCCAAGGCCCTTTTTGGCGCTGCCATGATAGACCGGAAACAGGGAGGCTTCTTGAACCCGCCGCTGTTCCTCCCGCGCAAGTTTTTCCCGGCTGATTGGTTCTCCTGCGATATACTTTTCCAATAATTCATCGTTATTTTCGATGACCGCATCCCATGCTTCTATGTCGGTATTTTCCTCCAGGACTATTTCCGGGGACAGCGACACCGTCTGCTTGATGATAATATCGGCGGAGAGCTT
>NZ_JBQKIK010000075.1:0-445 GCF_052117805.1 Bilifractor sp. LCP21S3_F8
TTCTTATAAGCTATGTCCTCCGATCTGATAGATTATAGAAAGTAATATTCTACCATAATCGGGACATTTTCATTTGTGGTACATCAGGACTTTATCATTTATGGCTTATATAAAGTATCTAAATTTTTCAAAAACACTTGACGGAAAGACCTGCGGATGATAGCATTCTGTTTTACAGAAGCATAGAGGGAGTAATCAAAATAGCCCGTCAACAAGCGCGTCTGTCCATGCGGCAGAATGGTTGGCTATACCTCGGCATTCGTTCAGGTGATGAGACTTTATGCAGATGGAGAGACAGAACGTTGTGTTCTGCCTTTCCGTCTGCGTAAGGTCTCTTTTACTGTATAAGTCCAGTCGCAATGTTCTTGGCCCACGGGGAGCTTGCTCACCAGTGGGCAAGAACATTAGCGACGACAACAGGTATGAGCACGAAGTGACGCGTAAG
>NZ_JBQKIK010000076.1:0-440 GCF_052117805.1 Bilifractor sp. LCP21S3_F8
GGAGAAACTGGAGAAATCAAGAGTATCTGCATCAAAGGGTAACTATCGATCTGCGGATGCTGTTATTGCTGATATGAGAGAAAAGTATGGAATATAAAGTAGTAGTAACAGTAGATGCAGAAGAAGATCTAAATCAATACATCAGATATTTGCTTATGGTGAAAAAAAGTGATCAGGCGGCGAAAAATGTTTTGGATGATTTTGAGGCTACTATTCAGAGCCTTAAAAGTGTTGCAGGAAGTTTGAAGCCGTGCAGGCTACAGAAACGGAAATCACCATTACCGTCTGCAAGACAAGTTTTTTTGTGCAGATATACTGAAAAGCGGCGTCTGTATATTCCGACCGAGAAGACCAGTCTCCACGGTCGATTAGCCCATCCCTAACGGATGGATAGCCCACCTGTCACGGTGGAATAGCCCACCATTCACGGAAAGGAGCCC
>NZ_JBQKIK010000077.1:0-413 GCF_052117805.1 Bilifractor sp. LCP21S3_F8
CCGCTCAATGATCTTTACCTTTTCGGCAGGCTCAATCTTACTTTTTCTGGACATAGAAATACCCCCAAGTAGGTTTTATATTTCAATGTCCTACTTGGGGGTAGCATATCACATAGCGGGTGGTTTTTTATTTCGCTCGGCTCATATTTCCGTTGGGAAATACTCGCTCGAGCTCAACAGGCTAAAGCCCATAAGAAAAAGCGGCACCCGCCTCTCTTCTCAGAAAGACAGATGCCGCAGAAATGGCTTAAACACGGGCTTTTTCGGTCCTCTTTCAATTTGCTCTCGTTAGCAGAGCCACTGTCTCGACGTGCGCCGAGACAGTGGAAAACATAATCACGCTGACCGACTGTTTGTGGAAACATATCGAAAATTTGCCACTGTTTGCGGAAATATATCTAAAACTCAGGCAT
>NZ_JBQKIK010000078.1:0-411 GCF_052117805.1 Bilifractor sp. LCP21S3_F8
TGTATGATATCCGCCCGCTCCTGGTCTTGGATATATTTTCTGATGGTAGCTTCATTTAACCCTACTGTACTGACATAATATCCTTCTGACCAAAAATGTCTGTTTCCAAACTTGTATTTTAAATTTGCGTGCCTATCAAACATCATAAGGGCACTTTTCCCCTTCAAATATCCCATAAATGATGCCACACTGATCTTAGACGGTATGCTGACCAGCATATGTACATGATCTGGCATCAGGTGGCCTTCGATAATTGTGACACCCTTATATGCACATAACTGATGAAGTATCTCTGCAAGATCTTGCTTGTATTGATTGTAAATGATTTTTCGCCTATACTTTGGTGTGAACACGATATGGTACTTGCACAGCCATTTGGTATGCGCAAGGCTATTCGCCTGGTTCGCCATG
>NZ_JBQKIK010000079.1:0-389 GCF_052117805.1 Bilifractor sp. LCP21S3_F8
TTTCAAAATCTTTTGATTTTTCGATTGTGCTTTGGATTTCTTTTTGGAATCGTTTGTGTATTCAGTTTTCAAGGTACGTATCTGGCTTTATCAGCCATACCAGCCGGAAAGAAATCTGATCTTCAGGAAGCTTTCGCTAATTCCAAAGGATCTACAGGGAAATCCACTCGAGGATCTCAAAACATGATCTTTTCAGCTCGTATCACCGGTAAAGCTTTTGCTTTCCCAGCAGCAAGTGATTCACTGCTCTTATAACGAGAGATTTTCGCTTGCTTTAATGTAAGTTTATTTGTTGTAAGGATGCTGGCGGCCGCCTATCTTTCCATACTGTCTCCGGCATAGTATTTTCGGCCGCCCGGGTCTTAACCATCGTGTTCGGAATGGGAACG
>NZ_JBQKIK010000080.1:0-368 GCF_052117805.1 Bilifractor sp. LCP21S3_F8
AACGAGGCGGTGCTGAACATGCAGAAGTCAGCGGAGGTCATAGTAGGGATATGGACATGGAAACATGGACATGCTAACCGAAGGACCGAATCAATAGGAGTCTTAAGTATGACCGAGAAAGGAGGAATGACCGTTAATGGCAGAAAACATTGAAAACAATGGCTGTTCGCAAAGAGATAGTGCGGAACACAACGGGTATGCGAAAGCGCCTAGGTCATTCAATCGGATATGGAAAGAAAGAGACAGTGCACAGCCGAAGCTCTTGGAAGCGATACTGTATAAGGACAACTTTAATAGAGCGTATAAAAGAGTTAAGGCAAACAAGGGAGCGCCAGGTATTGATGGAATGACTATTGAAGAGGCACTTC
>NZ_JBQKIK010000081.1:0-363 GCF_052117805.1 Bilifractor sp. LCP21S3_F8
CTTCTGATTGTATTCCCTGCATTTGGGAGCAAGTTCTTGTAATGTGACCGACCGGGAAGATACACAGGCTACGGTAGAAGTTCCGATATCAATACCGGCAACATCATCTCTCCCTACGGCTCTTATTTTATGCGGGGCATCGCCTTTCAGATACACAACAACATAATAGTGCCAGCCATTTGGAAACATCTTTCGTGCCATTTCGCAATAGGAGATTTCCGAATCCAAGGCTTCCAGAAGATAATCTTGATCTTTTGGAAGTTTACATTTGATATTCAGCCCAAGCCATTGAATGGAACAAGACTCTTTTTGAAATTTTGCGCCATTGGTATTCGTCTTTCCACAGATCGTATGAAAATCTCT
>NZ_JBQKIK010000082.1:0-353 GCF_052117805.1 Bilifractor sp. LCP21S3_F8
ACCTTTATATGCACATAACTGATGAATTATCTCTGCAAGGTCTTGCTTGTATTGATTGTAAATGATTTTTCGCCTATACTTTGGTGTGAACACGATATGGTACTTGCACAGTCATTTGGTATGCGCAAGGCTATTCGCCTGGTTCGCCATGAGATCACCTCTTTCTTTTAAATAGTGGCTTGGACACCTCTATTTAGAAAGAGTTGATCTCAATTGTATAACTATTTGACTCTCACCCGCATTGGTGTGCTACCCGTCAAGGGGACAGTGAAAAATAATAAGTGATTGGATACCGTCAGTTGAGGAATGAATCAGCTGGCGGTATTCTTTATGCTGCTACTGCAAATGCTGCA
>NZ_JBQKIK010000083.1:0-344 GCF_052117805.1 Bilifractor sp. LCP21S3_F8
CCATAACGTAATCGTCAAGCATGCCAAAAAACGTCTGAAAAGACTGTCATATGATGCCGAATATCAATCTCTAAAAGCAGAATATAAGAAGCTCCTGAAAAAGGATACTCTTTCAATAGAGGAAAAGACAAGGCGAAAATTGATTTCCAGGCAAATGGCAGAAATCATTCGGACTCACGGTTTGTCTGAGTATGCTTTTCAGTCATACATCAAAGTCTGCGGAAAACAGTTTTGGAAATGTCTTTCCTCACAGCAGATACAAAAAGAAGCCACCCGTGTCTGGAAGGGCGTCGAAGCAGTCCTCTATGGAAACGGGAAAGAACTTCATTTCAAAAAATACAGAG
>NZ_JBQKIK010000084.1:0-332 GCF_052117805.1 Bilifractor sp. LCP21S3_F8
CGATTGTGCTTTGGATTTCTTTTTGGAATCGTTTGTGTATTCAGTTTTCAAGGTACGTATCTGGCTTTATCAGCCATACCAGCCGAAAAGTTTATCTTCTCAGCTCGTATCGCCGGTAAAGCTTTTGCTTTCCCAGCAGCAGGTGATTTCCACTCTTATAAGAAACTTGCACTCCTATCTTATAAGGAGAGATCTCCACTCGCTTTATTATATGCTTATTCGTTGTAAGGATGCTGGCGGCCGCCTATCTTTCCATACTGTCTCCGGCATAGTATTTTCGGCCGCCCGGGTCTTAACCATCGTGTTCGGAATGGGAACGGGTGTCTCCCCCG
>NZ_JBQKIK010000085.1:0-322 GCF_052117805.1 Bilifractor sp. LCP21S3_F8
GGGGAGCGTCGAAAAAGGGACAACGAGGACGGACACCATGTTTTTGGAGCGGCAGCGTGGGATTACCATTCAAGCGGCAGTCACTTCCTTCCAGTGGCACAGATGTAAAGTTAACATTGTGGATACGCCCGGCCACATGGATTTTTTGGCGGAGGTGTACCGCTCTTTGGCTGTTTTAGATGGGGCCATCTTGGTGATCTCCGCTAAAGAGGGCGTGCAGGCCCAGACCCGTATTCTGTTCCATGCCCTGCGGAAAATGAACATTCCCACCGTTATCTTTATCAACAAGATCGACCAGGCTGGCGTTGATTTGCAGAGCGTG
>NZ_JBQKIK010000086.1:0-316 GCF_052117805.1 Bilifractor sp. LCP21S3_F8
TTTCAAAATCTTTTGATTTTTCGATTGTGCTTTGGATTTCTTTTTGGAATCGTTTGTGTATTCAGTTTTCAAGGTACGTATCTGGCTTTATCAGCCATACCAGCCGGAAAGGAATTTTCCAGCTCGTATCACCGGTAAAGCTTTTTGCTTTCCCAACAACAGGTGATTCTCTACTCTTATAACGAGAGATTTTCGCTTGCTTTATTGTAAGTTTATTTGTTGTAAGGATGCTGGCGGCCGCCTATCTTTCCATACTGTCTCCGGCATAGTATTTTCGGCCGCCCGGGTCTTAACCATCGTGTTCGGAATGGGAACG
>NZ_JBQKIK010000087.1:0-315 GCF_052117805.1 Bilifractor sp. LCP21S3_F8
TCAGGAGCTTCTTATATTCTGCTTTTAGAGATTGATATTCGGCATCATATGACAGTCTTTTCAGACGTTTTTTGGCATGCTTGACGATTACGTTATGGATATGGCTAATGGAATGAAAACGCTTTTCTATGACCGTTTCGTCGTATCTGGTTGTGGCTAACAGTAATCTTACGGTGTGCATCTAATCCCTCGTCTTTTGCGTGCGGATGTACCATTCTATAGTTTCAGAACTTACATTTCCGGCTGTGCTTACAAAATAAGAACGTGTCCATAAGGACGGCATTTTTGCTAACTGGGGAAATTCCTCCCTCAGTT
>NZ_JBQKIK010000088.1:0-315 GCF_052117805.1 Bilifractor sp. LCP21S3_F8
GCTCTCAGTGCCAAGGCATCCGCCCTGCGCCCTTTATGTTTGACCTATTGTAAAATGGCCGTGCCTTCAGATCTTAGCGTAGACCTTTCCGGCACTCCTGAACTTCAGATTTCTCTGACCTTCAGGCTTTTGCATAAATTGCATTTCGGATAACACTCCGGCAAAAGAATGTTATCCATGAAACGTTCATCGGAATCATTTCTACTTCCTCTGTAACGCCTCGGATGTCTTCCTATCTTCGTGAACAATTTCAAAATCTTTTGATTTTTCGATTGTGCTTTGGATTTCTTTTTGGAATCGTTTGTGTATTCAGTT